>CAMNGY010000152.1 GCA_946538795.1 uncultured Treponema sp. | reverse complement strand
TGCGACACATAATCATAAGTGGTACGCGACGCCTTGTCGTATCCGCCCAGGCCGTAGGCCCCGGTGTCCACCCCGTCAATCCTCGCGTGGATCTTGTTCTCCACAAGCAGCTCAGAATCGTACTGGAACAGCTCATAGGCATCATTGTGCGGTGTGAAAAAATTGCTGCCGTAGCTGAAGGACAGGAGCAAGGTCATCCATCCCAGGATAAGGACGGTCCTGACCCGGCGCGTCATAAACGTGTCCTTGCAGGAAAGCACTATGAACGTGAATTCCGCAAAAGCAACCCCCATCTGAAGTATCATCTTCAGCTGCTTCTGCTCGGACGTGTCCATGCCTATGAAATGAACCACGGCTAGCGCGGTCAGCGTGAACAGAAGCGACAGCGCGACCCGCTTCCGCATGATTCTGTCTTTGAACGACATGACCAGGTACGCGAAGGACGAGAGCAGCAGCCCCATCCTGAGGAACATCTTCACCTGCCTGCCGTTGGGAACCCGTGCCCCGATGAAATGGATTGCGACAAAGGCACAAAACACGAACGCCAGCAGCAAGGCCATCTTTTTTTTCATAATACTTCTCCTTCCACGAATCTCTTTATGTCCTCCAGCACGAAATCCTTGCCAAAGAAATAGCCGTCCTTGCCCCCGAAAAGCCCCGCATGTTTGGAGCGGAGGTCCTGGATGAACGGGGGGCGGGAAAGCTCGTTCACGAACGGCTTGCCCGCAAGATGCCCGTACAGCTCGCTGACCTCAACAGGCTCGCTCGTTATGTTCAGCCTGTGGATTCCGTTCTGCAGGGCCGTCTGGATGTGGTCCCACAGGTAGGCCAGGTTGTAGAACTGGTAACGGGAGCGCGAGTCCGTAAAATTGAGCGCGGAAAAACCGCAGGACTTGAAGAATGCCTTCAGCTCCTTCCTCTCTTCCTCCGGCAGGTCCCGGCACTTGTAAAAGCCGTTGTCCTGACGCTCATAGAAGTCGCCCAGCCGTCCGTTCATTGCCGAAAGCTCCGCAAACTTCTCGTATTTCAAAAGGGCGGGGATGACGTGCATATAGTCATAAATGAAGTTCTTCCTCAAATTCTTCCCGTACAGGGCGGGGAGGCGGACCACGAGGCTGTCGCCGAACTGCCCGGCAACCTTCCGCTCAAGGTACAGGCGGTTCCTGCCGTATGCGGTGAGCTTATCTTCATTGATCACGGTGTCCTCGTCACCGGAAGGGTTCTCCCCGTACACGCTGATGGTGGAAATGAGGACGAGCGTCCTGGGCTGAATGCGCACCATATTGTCAAAGGCCTCATCCAGCTGAGCAAGATCCTTTTCCGGGAAGTTGTTGGCAAGGAACATTTCAGCCCGCACACCAGCGTAAACCAGCAGATCGGGCCTGCTGCCATACGATTCCTGTATGTTCTTGGAATTGAAAAGGCCGTCAAAATCACCCTTTTCCGCTATGTTGCTGCCCACGAAACCCGTGCAGCCGACCAAACTTTTAGTCATACACAACCTCACCTTGTCAGTTTTTCGATGCTCTCATACGTGTAGCGGGACTTCCTGAACACGAGGCCCACAAGCACCTGGAGGTATTTGAGCACTATGGTCATGACCATGAACATGAAGAACATGCTCACGGAAAGGAACAGCATGGTGCTGGTCCAGCCGGGGACGGGGTTCCTGAGAGCATAAAAGGCGAACGAGTACGTGCCCACCGCTATGGAGAACAAAAGCATGACCCCGGTCAGGAGCATGGAGATGCGGTAGCCCAGGTCCGTGAAGATGATGAGCGAGTCCACGGCCAGGGTCCGCCTGTAGCGCCTGGTGAAGGAGTCCTCCCTCATGCGCGCCTTACGCGTGACAGCGTAGCTCAGGCTGGCGGCCCGCAGCCCGCACGCGGCATACACGGGCTTCCTGTACGGCATGGCCTTGTTCATCGCCTGCGCACGGTTTATGACCCGCCGGCTCAGGATGCGGAACCTCTCCGTCGTCATCTTGTAGTTCAGGTGGCTGAACCTGTTGAACACCATGTAGAACAGGCTGGACGAAGCCCGCCTGGCCCTGCCTGGGCATGCGGACACAATGTCGTAGCCCTCCAGGGACTTGCGGTACACGCGCATTATCTCGTCCGGGGAGAAGTCCAGCAGGGCCGAGTCGAACTCGAACACGAAGTCCCCTATGGCAAGGTCCACGCCCGCGGTCATGGCCAGCTCCACACCGTGGAAGCTGCTCATGTTCAAGATGGACACGCACGAGGACTCCAGGTCCGCGGCGGCCTCCTTTATCTCACGTATGCTGCCGTCATCGGAGAAGTCGTTCACGCAGACAATCTCCGACTTCTCGAAATTGTCCCCGAGCACCCTGCCGACGGCCCTGAGGAAGCCGCCGACCGCCTCCTCCGCGTTGTGGACGTAGACCACCGCGCTGACGAAATTCTTCTCTTTGCTCATAACCACCTCACTGCCCGGCTCATTGTCGCCGCTCTCATTGACGGGCTCGTCCCGACCATTGCCGCCACGCTCATTTACGGGCGCGACCGGCTCATTAAAGCCCGGCTCATTAACGGGCGCAACCGGCTCATTGTCGCCTCGCTCGTTGCCGGGCGCGTCCCGACCGCTATTGTCCATCAAGCACCTCATCAAGGTCGTACACCGTGTTAATCTTCCCGGAAAGGACGCTCACGAAAGTCGGATTGGCCGAAATCCGCCTGATGACCGTGGGCCTGGAGTCGTCTATCTCGGAGGACTTCAGGATGGGCTTCATGGAGAACAGGGAGCCTTTGTAGGAGAAGCCGTAGTCATCCTTCAGGTACTTGCGGGCAAGGCTGGCCATGTAGGGGAAGGCGGTCCCGGGCCGGGCCGGGCATCCGTTGCAGTTGCCAAGCCGGGCCGGGGAGCACAAGCCCCCGCTCGCCTCCTGGCAGGGGAAGCGGGGCACGCTGTCGTAGCAGGTCGCATGGGGCGTGAAGGTCACGCTGGTCAGCGAATGCAGGCCCGTCTTGCCGAAGGGCATTATGGAAAAGAAAGGCCCGTCCATCACGGTGAAGCCGTAGCCGCTGAGGGCAGGGCTGGCGTCGCACAGGATTATCTCGCACAGCTCGTACTTTATGGCGAAAAGCCCGGAATCAGACGGGCCGCCGGCAGACGGCCCCTCCCCCGACAGGGCTGCCAGCCCGGGACGGCCGCCATTTCCCGTCGTTTTCCCCGGGACACCTGCCTGGTCATGATGGCCGCCATCTACCACCGCCTTACCCGGTACACCCGCCTGGCCAGGACAGCCGCCGCCCGTCCCGGCATACAGCAGGGCCGTCACCTGGTTGCTGGAGGCATAGGTCGCGTTGAGGATAAAAGGGGCCTCGTAATCGCCCCCCTCCGTGGCGACCCTGTAGCAGTCCCCCGCCCGCTCAATGGCGATGAGGCGCGTGCCGTACAGAATCTTTACGTCCGGCAGCTCCGCAAGCCTGGAAATGAAGTAGTCGCGCAGTATCATCGCGTCATAGGTGTACTCGCGCGTAAGGAAGGCCCCGTCGCACATCCCCGGCCGGAAGAACTGGCCCGGATGCAGCTCCTCGCAGGGAATTCCCGCGGCCCTGCAGAATGCCTTGAACTGTGATGCGTCCGTCCAGGAGCAGCGGCTAGACGTGGCATATACCTTCTTGAATTCCCTGTTGATGCAGAAGGCGAAGTCCCTGTTGAACCTTTCGAAGTAGCCGGCGGACTTCATTGCCGTAGAGACCGAGCGCGGGTAATGGTAGCCCTGGTGGACGCGGGCCTGGTTTATGTAAGTCGCCCTTTTGAACGGAGAATCGTCATGCTCCAGCACCAGGACCTTCTGCTTCCTTGTGCCGCAATACAGGGCGGCGTACAGGCCGTACAGCCCCGCGCCCAGTATTATCCTGTCGTACTTCATAAAAGTCCTTGTATAAGGCACATTTAAAAACTCGCCTTATAGGGGTGAATTCTTGCCCAGATTCAAAGCGTCCGCGGCACACAATGCAAGCATTGTTGGAGTCGGGAGAATTTGACCACTACCGGTCGGCGGAAAACGACCAATTCCAGTCGCGGGATTTTGAAACTGTCCTACGGAATGGCCGATTAATACTTGAGCCATTAGTCATACCTACAGTCTAATGACTACGTTTTTTTGACAAAATAGGCTGATTGACACAGTACATTTATATAGCAAACAGACATACACAGGGGTGCCGCAACAGGATGCACGGCGCAAATGCGGCTCCCGCCAGCACCACACGCAAGCTGGCGCTTGCGTAACGCGCCCCCCAGTGAGGACTCGTATCGTAGCGGAACTATTTCCAACACCAGACGGGCTTGGCCAGGGAGCTGCTGAACGGCTGCGTCCGCCGGAAGTCCGGCAGCCAGCTGGTGTCATCGCTCAAATCTTGATAGAAAAGGTATTCAAAGCAGTAGGAGTCTATCAGCTCACGCAGCCGGGCATCCTCGTCCTCATTGACCAGACGGTTCTGGAAGGCCGAGAGCGACTGCCTGCGTCCCTCCAGCTCGGCGGCATCCCCCTCAAAAGGAACAGGCGTGTACTGGGACATCAGCGAAATGCAGGCCCGTCCGTCCACATGGGCCTTCAGGTAGTCCAGCACCATCAACGTGTCGTCCATCCTGCCCGGCAGGAAGAGGTGGCGTACTATCACGCCGGACAGTATCTTTTCACGCACTTCGCCGCCATTTTTGGCCGCAGCTTTTGAGGCTGCACCGCCACTCCTGCCCGCCCCGCCCCTTCTCTTCCCGTCGGGGCCACCGGTCTCCCCTCCCCTGCCGACCTCCTCTATGCGCAGGGGGTTGAGCGACAGCATCTTGCGGATCGCCCTCTTGGCGGCGGAAGGGTAGTCCTCCGCCCCGAAAAGGCTTTTGCTCATCATGGGATTCAATGTCTTCAAGTCTGGCAGCCAGATGTCCACCAGACCTTCAAGCAGGTCAAGCATTTCAGGCGACTCATACGCGCTGGAATTCCAGGCAACCGGGAGCGTCAGGCCCATATCCCTGGCGGCACGGAGGCCCTCCGCAATCGCTGGGATGTGATGGCTTCCTGTCACGAGATTTATGTTCTCCGCCCCGGCCTCCTGCAGCTTGAGGCAGAT
>CAMNGY010000151.1 GCA_946538795.1 uncultured Treponema sp. | reverse complement strand
TCGGTGAACGAGAAGAAGTCCAGCTTCCTGTCGGTCAGGGGCTTGGTTATCTTCTCCCCGGCCTCGACCTGGGTAAGGATGGGATCCATGACAATCATGAACTTGTCGCCCCACTCCTGCACGAACTCGCCCAGCCGTATAATCCCGTAGGAGCTGAGCAAAACTTTCTGTGGAATCTGAAATGAAAAATCTGACATACTCTAAACCGCCGCGTTTCCTAAATATGACAGGCAGCAGGGGAAAAGAAACGCTTTCCCGCTACCTTATTTTTGAAAAAAAAAGGACGGAAAGACATTCCGCCCTTTTTTACCACCGGACCGCCCAGTCTCCTAGGCCAGCCCGTAGGCACTGAGAATCTGATCTGCCGTAGCGGAGATGGTCTCTGCGCTCAGGTAGTTCGGGTTCTGAATTTTCACCTTAATCTGCTCTACAAGATCGGCCCTGACATCAGGGGTTTCCTTTGCGACCGTCTCTAGATAGTAAGCTTCGGCCGCTTCCTTGGCCTGTGCTGACACCTCTATTTCATCGGAGAATGAAGTGACGCTCTTGGATGCAGAAACCTTCCTTGTATTCTGCAGATTAGTGATTGGATTCGTGACATTGATTTTCGTTACCATCACAATACCTCTCTTGTTAAGTATCGGATTTATTCGTCCGATACTTGAATCTTCTTTAAGCCAGAGACGAACACCGCAAGCTCCCCTTGGACTTTCGTCCTCGAGGAATAATCATCCAGAACTTGCCTGGCGCTTCCCTCGCTTATCTCCTCGTGCAGTTTCGTCAGTTCCCTGCCTACGACCACACGCCTCTCGCTGTCAATATCGGCAATATCGCCTAGGAGCTTTACAATTCTGAAGGGACTTTCGTATAAAATAAACGACATCCCGGCCTCCATCAGCTCCTTGACCCGCGCCTTCCTGCGCCCCGGCTTCGGCGAAAGGAAGCCCTCGAACACCAGCGTCTTCCCGCCTTCCCCCGCGACGCTCGCCAACGTCGCGAACGCGCTCGGCCCCGGAATGGGGATGACAGTATGACCCGCCTGCCGTGCCTTCTGCGCCAGGACAGAGCCGGGGTCGCTTATGCCCGGCGTTCCGGCGTCACTCGCGTATGCGACGGTCTGCCCCTCGTCCAGCATCTTTATGATCTTGTCGGAGGCAATGCCCTCGTTCTGCGCGCGGCAGCTTACGAGCGGCTTACGTATGTCAAAGTGGGTCAGAAGCTGGAGCGTGTGGCGCGTGTCCTCGGCCGCAACCACGTCCACGGACCTGAATGTTTCCAGCGCCCTGTATGTTATGTCCCCCAGGTTCCCGATCGGGGTTCCCACTATGTAAAGCTGTGACACACAATTATTATAAGGCCAAACAAAGAAATAGGCAAGGGGCAACGCCCGTTGGGCCGCCCGTTGGGCCCCGTCAGGCCGCAACTTCGAGCCAAGTGGAACCCGCAAGGCAATTTCCCCGTCTTTTCAGTTTCTTCCACTAGAAAAAAAGCCCCTTATGCGTTACTATGTAAATAGCGATATTATGCGATAGGGGATGGTTGCAGCCGCCCCTCAAAAAACAAAAAAGGAGCCGGCGGATGTCCTCACTAAAACTTCGCTTCATCTTTGTGTTCAGCATGTTCGTGCTGCTCTCCTGCACGATAATCTCGGTCTTCTCCTGCCTCGCACTGGTCAAGACCAGCTCCGATCTGGCCAGCCGGCAAGGATATCCCATCCTTGAGAAAGCCGCCTCCGTCGTGGACGGTGACGCGTTCGAAGCCTTCTGCAAGAACCCGAGCGAGAGCGACCCCTTCTACGAGAAGACCCGCCTCGCGCTGCTGGAGATAAAAAAGACGGTCGGCTGCCAGTACCTGTACACGATGGTCCCGCTCGTGACGAACAAGAGCGCACGCTACATCATTGACGGAAGCTGCGACCCCAGCGACACCGAAAACTTCTCGCCCCTCGGCACCGAAGAGGACATAACCAGCTACGGCAGCGCCCCCTGGGAAACCCTTTCCAGCGGAACAACGACATGCTCCGGCCTGGAGAAGCAGGAGGAATGGGGCTGGATAGTCAGCAGCTACAAGGCCATAAGGACCTCATCCGGCAAGATAGTCGGATTCATAGGCGTCGACTTCGACATGACCGACTTCGTTTCCGTAATCCGGATGCAGATCATCATCATCTCCATCCTGGGCATCTCGTTCGTGCTGCTCGGAATTGGAATCGTGACCATGTTCACCTCTTCCATCTTCGGAAAGATGAACACCGTGGCCGATGCCATGGAGCGCATATCCCAGGGAACCGCCGACCTTACGTCCCGCATTCCCGAAAGCGGCGGGGCGGAGCTTCAGGCCCTGGCCTCCAACTGCAACCACGTCATAAGCAGCCTGAACACGCTGGTCAAGGACATGCAGTCCGAAACCAGCGTCCTGTCGGAAACAAGCCAGAGCCTGACGGGCAAGATGAAGGCCCACATAAAGGGGATAAACAACGCGGACAACAACATGAGCGACATCGCCCTCCAGATAAATTCCCAGAAGGCGAAGATAGAGTCCATCACCAGCGAGGCCGGCAACGTTGACGGCGATATAGCCGGGCTGGACACAAGGCTCATGGAGCAGTCCACCGCAATCAGGAACGCATCCTCCGCCGTGACCGAAATAACGGCCAGCATCAGCTCCGTCACCAAGCACATCGAAACGATCATCAAGGAGTACGCGCTGCTCGTGCAGGACTCCGCGGAAGGTCGCAAGCTGCAGGACGAGGTCTCCGAGAAAATCAAGAACATTGCCCAGCAGTCCGAGAACCTGACCGAAGCAAACGAGGCCATAGCGGCCATAGCGGAGCAGACGGACCTCCTGGCCATGAACGCCGCCATAGAGGCGGCCCACGCCGGGGACGCGGGCAAGGGCTTCGCAGTAGTCGCCGACGAAATCCGCCAGCTCGCCGAAACCTCGTCCACCCAGTCCGACGAGATAAAGAAGCTTCTGGGCGGCATCTCCAGCGCAATCATGGAAATCGTCACATCCTCCCAGAAATCGGCGGCCTCTTTCGAAACCGTGGGAACCAAAATTCTCCAGCTGGACGGGCTCATCAAGGAAGTCCGCGACGGCATGAAGGAGCAGAACGTCGGGGTGGAAAGCATATCCTCCACGATGCAGACCCTGGATTCCACAACGACGGAAATAACCAGCACGTCCGCCCACATAAAGGATGCGGCCCGGAAGCTTTCGTCCGGGGCGCAGGACCTGGCGGAAATGGCAGTGGAGACAAAGGAAAAATCCGAGGAGACCAGGCAGAACATGGAGGACATGCGGCAGTCCGCCATGGAGGTCGTGAAGGCGGCCAACCTGAGCAACGAAACGTCAAAGCGGGTCGCAGGAATGATAAACGCCTTCAAGGTGTGACCTTAGAGGCCGGGGAGAATCCAGATGTTCCTGCTTTCGCAGACGATGATAGCCTTCGGCATACTGCTGCAGGCATACAACATATTCAGCGCCCTGAAGCTTCTCTCCTACCACAGGCGGCTCACCCAGAACGCCAAGCCGGGGGTCAGGCTGCTGGACTACGCGGTATTCCTCCTTATCTGCCTCTTCCTCGTCGTATATGCGGTCATCTTCTCCCTGCAGATGCAGTCCGCATGGATAGGGCTGATCCTGTTCAGCGGAGCCATTTTCGTCACCCTGGTCCTGGAATGGATATACAGGCTCATCCAGTCCGACAAGGACAACTGCCTGGCCCTCTCAAAGTCGCTCATAAGCATAATAGAGGCGCGGGATCCCAACCTGAACGGGCATTCGCTGCACGTCCGCGAGCTGGCCCTTCTGCTCCACTCCTACCTGCCGCCAGTCATGAAAAAGCAGATCCGGGAAGAGTCGCTCGGCTATGCAGCCCTCTTCCATGACGTGGGCAAGCTGGGCATACCGGAAGCCATACTGAACAAGCCGGGAAAGCTCACGGACGAAGAATGGACCATCATGCGGCGGCACCCGGAGATTTCGGTGGAAATACTGAGGCCCGTAAGCTTCTTTTCCAGCATGCTGGACTGGATCAAATACCACCACGAAAGGATTGACGGCAACGGCTACATGAAGCTCACGGGCAAAGAAATACCTCTGGGTGCCAGGATAATAGCAGTGGTGGACACCTATTCCGCCATAACCATGACACGCAGCTACAAGGCCGGCCGCAGCTACGAGGAAGCCATAAGGATAATCAAAAGCGTATCAGGAAGCCAGCTGGACGGAGAGCTGATCTCCATATTCTGCTCCATTCCCAAGGAGGAGGTGGAGGCATGCAAGGCCAGCCTGGGAAGCCCCTCAGCGGACGAGGAAAGCTGACCCCGAAGCAAATCAGGAAGGCTCCTCTGGCTTCTGCCCGCTGCTGGGCTTGACCAGGTCATAGCCCAGGTCAAATTTTATGCTGTTATGGAACATTTCCAGAAGAACCGTTACCCGCTGCTGGCGGCGGTTCACCTTGTATATCTTACCCGAAAAGCCCTTGAGGGGGCCTTCGGTCACGATTATGCGCATGTTCTCATCGAAGTAGGCCTTGGACATGCCCTGTGTCTTGCCGAACGTAAGAAGCTTCTCCACATATTCCAGGTCCTGACCATAAAGGGGCTTTATGTTCCTGTTTGAATTAAGGAAACGCAGGAAATACTCCGTCCTTTTTACGATCCAGATGCTGTCCAGGTCCAGGCTCTTGGTGGCAAGGAACACGTAGCTCTTGAAGAGAGCCGACTCGTATTCCACATTTTTGCTGGTGCGGAGTTTTTTCTTGAAGAAGATTATATCTATGTCTTTCTTACCTGCATGTAAAAGACGCTTCTCAAGGAGCTTCTTGAATTTCTCCTCTTCCCTTGTCTTTACCATCAGGCAATAATACTTCATTGTTCCAAAAAATCCCGGAGAGCATGATAGCATTTCATGGGCCTTCTTGTCTATAGGCCGGACAAAAGCCGGACAGAAGCACCAGCTCCGGCACCACCCCGGACAAGCGGGCGGCAAGGCTTCTATATATAGGCCCTGCAGATGCACCAGCTCCGCACCGCCCCGGACAAGCGGGCGGCAAGGCTTCCTTGACACGCACAGCAGCCCTCCGTATCATTGCGGG
>CAMNGY010000150.1 GCA_946538795.1 uncultured Treponema sp. | reverse complement strand
GTCAACTGCGAATTCAACGACGGGCAGAAGGCCGACATTGAATTGCAGCTGACCAAGGCGGACGACGATCAGAAGCTCAGGGCACTCTTCTACGCCTGCAAGCTCTGTGCGGGCAGCCTGCGGCGGGGAAGGCCGTATGAAAGCATGCCTTCCGTCTACCAGATTTTCCTCATAGACTTCGACCTGTTCGGGGAGGAGGGCAAACTGGGCGGGAGGCAGTTCTTTCACCGGGGGATGGTACGGCTTGACGACGGGGCGGTATTGTCGGACCGGCTGCAGATCCTCTTCTTTGACCTGAAGGTACCGGGACAGGTGGACGGAAGCTTGCAAAGGGCGGCGGCTTCCCTGACGGGAAGCCAATGAGTTTCCGCGTTGCGGAAACTCACGAAATCAGATAGAATTGCGACCTGTGCTTTGCACAGGTCGTTACGTTCGCCCAGCGACAACGTCGGCGGGCGAACGTGGAGGAGTACATGACGGCACTGAAAACGTACATGAGGATTGCCGCGGAAGAGCGGGCATGGGCCTACCACCTGTCGACGGACCGGGCGGAGGCAGACTACAGGAACGGCATTAGGCTCGCCAAACAGGCTGCCCGCGAAGAGGGGTGGAAAGACGGTGAGGTTCACGGTTTTAAGCAGGGAACGCTTTCCGGTAAGCAGGAGGCAGCACGCAACGCGCTTGCACTGGGGCTTTCCATAGACCAGGTTTCCCAGATAACCGGTCTGTCGGTCGAGGATATACGGGCACTGGCGGCAGAGCCTGCGGAACCTCCGGCGGAGGCATAGGCGGCCCCGCCAGAGCAAGGGCTCCCGCGCGCGCTTCGGGGGCAACAATGTGGACCCGCGCCCCCCACGAGATGCATTTCGCCGCCACATAAAGCCCCGCCACAGCTCCCCCGGGAAGGCGGAACTGCGGGGCGGAGGGGATCAGGGGCAGGAGAGGCAGCCGGTGCGACAACGCAACCGAGCCGCCGGGAACCGGCAAAATACGCCCTGCCGCCCCGGCGCCGCCCCCACCCGCACGCTTCGGGGGCAACAATGTGGACCCGCGCTCCACGGGATGCATTTCGCCGCCACATAAGGCGGCCCCGCCACTGCCCACCCGCCCCGCGGGGCGGGTCACCGCGCGCGGGCACGGGGATCAGGGGCAGCTGCCCGAAGCACAATCACAGCCGCCGGCAACGACGACGGTGACGCCGGAGTTGCCGGACGCACTTTCGATTGCAGCCTTTACGCCACAGTCCGGGACCTGTACGGTGACGCCCTGGCTTGGCAAAACTCCCTTGAACGCATCCGTCCACTTGGAGGGATCGGTGGGCGATGTTGACGGGAAGATGATGGTTGTTCCCGACAGGGCGGTGCAGCCCTCGAAGCAGGACGTCATATCAGTAATCCGGGAAGGCATCGTAATCGTGCCGGAAGAAGTCAGCGCCTTGCAGCCCTTGAAGCAGGAGTTCAGATTCACCGTGCCGCTGATGGTCAAGGTTGGGAACGAGGCCAGCTTTTCGCAGCCTTCAAAGCAGGATGTCATATCCACACTCTTTGAGGAATTCGTGTCTTGGATGGCCGGAGGTGTGGTCAGCTTCTTGCAGCCGTAGAAACACTGTTTCAAGTCCATATTTTGAGATGTCGCTATCGTTAGGCTTGAGGCATCCTGCAAGGCCTCGCAGCCGTAGAAGCATTTCTGCATATTCATCGGATAGGTAGCTACGGATGTGGGTATACTGGGGAGCGTAGTCAGCTTCTTGCAGTTGTAGAAACACTGAAACATATTATATACCTGTGGGGATATACCCAGACCCGATGCATCCGTCAGGTTTTTGCAGTCCTCGAAGGTGTATTCAAGATAATATGCGTTGGTGATGGTTCCTGCCGGTATAGTCTCCAGAGCAGTGCATCCCCAGAATTCTTTTCCCACATGGAGGAGACCGCCTGATGGCTGTGAAATTACGGGAGGTGAGACTATATATTTATTGTCCCTGAAAAGCTGATCAGAGGCATAGGCAGGCAACTTATACGATCCAAAGGCAGTGACATAAGATAACACATTATCTTCTGTCAGGGTAAGACCCGAAAGGTCAAGGTAGCGACCGCAGGTCTTCAGGACATCTAGCTGACACGGTAAGGCAGTTGAAGACATGCCGCTGGAAACCAGTCCCGTTATATTGGGAATCGTGTAGGGATGGTCCTTGTCGTTCACCGGCAGGCTCGCCAGGTAGTCGGCAAGGTTTTCCAGAGACACAGAATTAGGAATGCTGACGTCAATCGATGCGTCCATAGAACCGGCGGCGATGCCCGCCGTTGCGTTGCCCGTCCAGCTTACCGTGATGGTCAGCGGGACCGGGGCCGAGTCGCCCGATATGGGGCTTGCGGAGGTGCTTGCCGCATTGTCCGGCGAGAATGAGGCCCTTTCCGGCACGGGCGGCGTGGCGGCCGCATCGCCCGAAGACCAGCTGTAGCTCAATGTGCCGAGTACCGCCAGGTCAGCCGCCGTCAGCCCTGTCAGGGAGGCGGTCAGGTCAAGCGTTCCACCGTAGTTCAGCTTAGGATTGCCCGAGGCGTCGGTTTCACAGCCTTCCGGTGCGCTTACCTTAAGGTCAAGCACGTAGATGTCTTTTTCCGCCGTGAGCGTTATGCCGCCGACGACCGCGCTCACGGTCAGCGTAGTCTTGCCGCCCTCAGTGGCAGAAGTCAGGCTCGGGGTTGAGCTAGCCGGACTGGTGATTGTCGCAAGGCTTGCCGAGCCGGCCTTCCATGCCCATGACCATGAGCTGACTGTCGGAGTCGTTGTGAAACCTTGGAATGTTGCGCCGAGCGTTACCGCCGTGCCGCCCTTCTTGACCACAGGACTGCCGGTAATCGTGACTCCCGCGACGGTGACGTCAACGGTCCTTGAGCAGACGGGCGTTAAACTTCCGTTATAATATGCCATAACGCTGAAGCTTGTAGTTCCGGCCGCCTTAGGCTTTACAGTAAACGTTCCCGATGTCGAGTTCGAGTCGTCCATAATTATATAGTTCAATGCAGGGTCGGCGCATGTCCATGAGTATGTCACAGCCGGCATGCCGCTTCCGTTAAGGGACGCGGTGACTGTTTTTCCGGCTGTATCGCTTGTTGTCATCATAAGGCTGTAGCTCGTATCCGGCGGGGTGGGGGCGGAAAGCGAAGTGCCGCCGCTCAGCGCGAGGTCAAAGACGTACACCGTAAGTTCCTTGGAAAGCGTCCTGCCGTTCACGTTCGTGCTCACGGTGACGACGGACTTGCCGCCCGCACTGCCCGGAGCAAGCGTCCTGCTGGACCCGGTCGTGCCGTCCAGCGTGGCCGAGCTGCCCTCGGTGACGGCCCAGGTGAATGACGCCGTGCCGCTTCCGTTGACCACGGACGCGGAGAGGGTCTTGCCCGTCGTGTCGGAAAGCTCCATCAGCACGTCGCCCGCCGCGGCCCCGCCCAGGGTAATCCTGAGCCCGGCGACCTTCAGCTCCTGCGTGCGCCAGCCGGAGCTGACTCCCAGGTAGCTGGCCCTGAGCCTCACGGTCGTGCTTCCTGCGGCGACAGGCGTTATGGTCGCGGCCTCCCCTTCGGATGCGGCGGCCCCGCCCGTCAGGGCGACGGCGATGTCGTCCGTCTGCCACTCGTAGGTCACGCCCGGGAGGGACGCTATGCCCGAAAGCGAGGCTGTCATCACCGTGGAGTCCGTGGCCGCCTCCGTTATGAAGGCGGCGGTTCCGCCGGCCGGTATGTCGCCGCAGCTGATGACCGCGTCAAGCACGTACACGTACAGCTCGCGGGTCAGGATCCTTCCGTCGCCCAGGTCCGCCGAGACCGTGACGGTCGCGCTGCCTCCGGCCGGGCCGAAGCTCACGCTGTTGTCCTGTCCCGTCGTGCCGGAGAGAGTTGCCGCGGGGGCCGCCGCGCTGCCGTCCGCCAGGGCCCAGCTGTAGGAGGGCGTCCCGCCGAAGCAGAGCACGTCAGCGTGCAGGCTGACGGCGGCGCTGCCCTTCGGCACGGCGAGGACCATGCGGCCCCCGCTGGCCTGGATGCCGCTGCCCTCCAGCGTGAGCGTGGTCGTTGTAACAATCGTGGCCGCCGCGCTCGCCGTGAGGGTCCTGCTCTCGCCCGAAGCGTCGGTGTAGCTGACCGTGACGCTGTATGCCTTTTCCAGGGTCTCGCTTGAAGGGACGCTGCCGCCCAGCATCTGGCTGACCGTCCGGGTGAGTGTCGGCCCGGAGCCAACGGCATTGCCGCTCTCGTCCGTCCAGCTGTACGTCACTCCGGCGGGCGCGTCGGAGAGGCCTATTATATTGAAGGTGACGCTGTCGCTGTCCACCGAGGAAGGCTCGTAGGCTATGGTCGAGGGGCTGGCCGCCGCGCTTATGCTTGCGGGCATGGCCCAGTACTGGCGGGAAAGGCTTATGCTGAGCGGGCTGGCGCTTCCGTCCAGCACCTGCGTCTTGCTGCCGGCGAACAGGACGGACCCGTCCGCAGCCTTGACCACGAGGGTGACGGTGACTTCCGTGCCGGTCACGATGGCGGGGACGGTGAAGGTCACCTTGCCGTCAGCGTCCGCGCCTGCGGTCACGTTGTAGTCCACGCCCCGGCCCGTGATGGCGAGCGTCACCGTGCCGCCCGGGGTCAGGCCTATCGCGTCCGCGTCCAGGGTGATGGTCTGCGGCTGGGCCTCGTCGCTGCCGCCTTCGGCCGTCCCTCCGGTGAAGAGGCTTACTATCGCGCCCGTGTCGCCGGAATTGGAAAAATCAAGGATGTCTATTGCGGAAGGATGGGAAGAGCCGCCTCCGTTCAGGCCGCCCGCACCTCCGCCCGTGCCGCCGTTTGCGCCCGTACCATTTCCAGATACCCCCCCCCCCCAGGGTTATATATGTCGCCGTCCATCTCGCTCGAGCCGCCGTTGCCGTTGCATGACAGGACAAGCGGGCACAGGGCTGCCGACAGGGTAAAGAAAGCTGTGGTGAGGAAGGAAAGAAAGGCTCTGGTCTTGCGCATATACGGACGCTCCTTTTCTGTATGTTTATGGCCGGCCCGCAGGAGGCCGTCTGCATGTTTATGACCAATCCACAAGGGGCCTTCTGCATGCGTATGGCCGG
>CAMNGY010000149.1 GCA_946538795.1 uncultured Treponema sp. | reverse complement strand
CCGCCATAGACGTAGGGCGTACCTTTGAATCCATTGGCTTTCTCAAGGAAGCGCATGCGGTTCTCCGAGCTGCTGCCTCCACCGCCACCGGAGGGAGAGCTGTCGTCGCTCTCATATTCCTCGTCGTATTCATAATCGTCGTAATCATAGTCTGCATACACCTCTTCTTCCATGAAGTGGTAGAGCTCCTCCTCGTCGTCGGGAAGGTAGCCGTACCAGTCGAAGAAGAGGTCCAGCATTTCCTCAAGCTCCACGTCCTCCACATCCGCTTCCGACGTCCGCTCCTCCTCCGAGATGTATTCCGTGTCGTCCAACATGACGTCCAGGAAAATGTCGAGGAAAAAGTACCCGACACAAACGAGTACCACCAGTTTCACCAGCCTGAAAAGGCAGCCCCTCTTTTTCTTTTCCTTCTTGGAACCAAACATATCCCTTTCTCCTTCATGCCGATATAAAAAAACTAGCCTCATGGTCAGGCGGCCGCCCTCATGCCGGCGGCTGCCCGGGGCCTACCAGCCGCTGCTCGCACCGCCGCCTGACGTGTGACCGCCCCCCCCGGAGCGGGATGAGCCACCGCCGGAACGATATGAGCTTCTACCCCAGCCGAAATGTTTCTTAATGACAGCATAGAGGACGAATAGTATGAGTATTGCGACATATATTAAAAACTCCACCCAGTCGTCGTCCGTTTTTGCTTCGGCTGCGGGCTCTGCCCGGGAAATTTCATCTTCTGCTTCTGGGGTCGTTTCCTCCGTGACGAGCGAGTTGCCCCGGGTGATGGTGTCCGCCATGGCGTGCACCGCGCCGATGATGCCTTCCCCATACTTTTCTTCTCGGAAGGCGGGGGCTATGACGTTATCCAAAATCGTCTTGCAGAGGATGTCCGTCAGCACCCCTTCTATCCCGTCGCCGGTCGTGATGTCTGTCTTGCGGTCGGCGAGCGCGATCGTGAGCAGCGCCCCGTTGTCTATTCCTTTCTGTCCCAGCTGCCACTTTTCAAACTGGCGCACGGCGAAGTCGTGTATCGGCTCGCGGCCCGTCGTCTGAAGGGTCAGCACGGCGATCTGCACGCCCGTAGTGTCGTTCAGCTCCAGAAGGTATCCCGAAAGCTCCTCGTTCTGTCCGGCGGACAGCATCTCCGCCGCGTCCAGGACAAAGCTGCCCGTCCACTCGTACAGGCCGTCGCCGTCCCGGGCGAAGCTCCTTGCCGGAGTTTCTGGCGCCGGAGCTTCTTGTACAGGAGTATCCTGCTCCGCGACAGTTTCATAGGGATTGCCTTCTGATGAAGTTGCCACGAGCGCGATGCCGAAGATGAGCACAGGCCCGAACACTATGCCGACCAGCAAGGGGTGGCAGAGCAAGAAGACGAGAACTGTCTTGACAGCGTTCAGTATCTTCAGTATGAAGCTGAGAACTGCCTTGAATGCGTCTTTCATGGATTTTTCTCTCCTAGGAGCTTGGCCGGTCTCAGGAAGTCCCAGCTTGGCAGTCTTGCTGCCAAGCTAAGGCGGGGCCCGTTACGGATTAATAATAATCGTAGTCATAGTCATCGTCGTCATCGTAGTCATAGTCATCGTCGTCATCGTAGTAGTAGTCATCGTCATCATCGTAGTAGTAATCGTAGTCGAAGTCATACTCATAGTCATCGTCGTAATAGTAGTCGTCCTCCTCATCGTAGTAGTCGTAGTCGTCGTAGTCGTCCTCATCAAGGTAGTCGGCATAGTAGGCGAGGATAAGGTCATCGTTGAGCCAGTCGCCGACGAGTCCCAGGATGATGTCGCGCTCATCGTCCGCGGCGTCATCGTCCGCGCTGCATATCTCCAGCATGTCGGCCGCAATCGTGGCGCGCGCACCTTCGGAAAGGTATTTGCTCAGTATGGCCACCGTGATGTCGAAGAAGTCGTCGGATTCGTTGACCCAGATGTTCTCGCAGTGCTTCATGACCTTCTTGGGCGAGTACTCCAGGCCGAACATCATGAGGATTTTCTTGAGCTTGTCCAGGGCAACCTTTGACTCCTCGGGGGACACTTCCTCGTCGCCCCAGCAGGCGATGTTGTAGAGCGCGCCCAGACGGTACACGATGTCGTAGTCGCCAAGCTCGTCGCACATGGCAAGCCAGTCCTCATCGGACATGTCGGAGAACTCGTTCTCCATGTCCACGAAGATGGACTCGGTGCTGTCATCCCAGGCCTCCTCGGAATCCTCCTGCCTGATGTGGTTGACGTCGTACATGACCCAGCAGTCCCCGCAGTTATACTGGGGGCTCATGATATAGTCATAGGGTATATAGCAGTAGCCGCCGTCGCCCCACTGGTGTCCCCAGGAGTTGCGCACGATGAAAACCCTGTCGGGGTCTGAGTAGCCCACGCAGCACATGGCGTGACCGCCCGTGTTCTGCTCATTGCGCCCGGGCATGGAGATGTGCCCGTTGCGCGGGTTCTGGAATGACGGGAATGTCTGGACGCCGAAAACGATGGGGTAGCCCTCGGCGAGCGCGCTCTTCCATGCGTTGAGGTCGCGGCCTACGCACTCGTATTTTGATATCTTGTTCTTGGTGGCCTCATCGTATGCTTCCTGGCTGGGCTTGTCCTTGAACTTGGATTCGATATAAGGCCATGTTTCCTCGCTGCAGACGCCCTGCTGGTTGAGGGATTTGAATACATCGCCGATTATTGCGCCGGAATCCCGGTCCGCGCAGTTTTCCATGACACGTGCGTTGTAGTAGAGGAAGAGACGGCTGATATCGTAGTCGTCAACCCCCTGGTTGCGTCTCAGCAGGTATTCGTAGGCTCCCGCCGTGGCGTTCGCCGTACAGGATCCGACCTGTCCCTGATCCTCAACGGGGGGCATGAACTTACGCAGGTCAACCTTCGGGGGCAGTTCTGAGGCCTTCAGGCTGGCAGAATAGCGGGGAGCATCCGCGCTGGGTGCGGCGACCCTGCAGCTTCCCATAACGAAGACGCTTCCGTCGGCGCGGGAGACGACCTTGCCGCTGGACTTCATCTTCATCCCGCCGCCCTGACCGTCCTGGGACGCAGCTCCGTCATCTTTCGCGTTCCTCGTGTCCCCGCTTTCCTCCGTGACGGCAGGCTTGCTGTCCTGCGAGGGGCTGTCGGAGTCTCCTCCCAGGAACATGATACCAAGGCCCAGTACGGCAACCGCACCGACCGCAATTCCTATAATCTTTTTCTTGCTCATATAAGCTCCCTAATTAGTGCAATAGTATGTGGAATACCCGGGGCTAGTCGTCAAATATACGGCCCGAGGCGTAGTAATGGTTCTTCCAGTAGTTCTCGGTCAGCTTGGAGACCATGACTCCCGTCCTGGGGCCGTCGCTGACCGCATGGAGGATCTGGTTGTTCCCCACGTAGATGGCGACATGGCTGATCGATGAGCCGGTCGCAAAGAAAATCAGGTCGCCCGCCTTTGCGGCGTTCCTGTCGATTCTCTTTGCCATGTTGTACAGGGACTTGGAGCTGCGCGGCAGGGTTCCGATTCCCGCCTCTTTTGCGGCGCAGTATACGAGGCCCGAGCAGTCGACTCCGGAATGGCTGGCCCCTCCATATACATAGGGGGTACCCATGAAGCCGTTGGCCTGGGCAAGGAACTTCTTGCGCTTTTCCGAACCGGGCACATTGATGTTCGGCTGGGGCTTGTTGTCATCCTTCTTATTCTTCTTATCGTCCTTCTTTTTCTTGCTGTCCGGCTTCGTGGGACTCCAGTCGTCGTCATCATCGTAACCGTAGTAATCGTCATCGTCGTCGTACGCGTAGTAATCGTCGTCGTCATCATCGTCGTAAGCATATTCATCGTCGTCGTCCCAGTCGAATATGTCGTCGAACACGTCGTCGATCAGGTCGTCCCAGTCGTATCCGGCCCAGCCTTCGTCATCGCAGTCATAGTCGTCCCAGTCCCAGTCGTCATAGCCGTAGAAGTCGTCCGGGTCGTAGTCGTCGCAGTCATAGCCGTCGTAATAGTCGTCGTCCATGAAATACCAGTCGTCGTCATCGTCGTCCGGAAGAAGGCCGTACCAGTCGAAAAGCAAATCCAGCAGGTCGTCTATCAGCATGTCCGCTTCGCGCGAGGCCATCATCTGCTCCTGCCTGGAGATGTATTCGACGCTGTCTGCATAGAGGAAACTGCCGGTCACAAAGAACAGGACGAATGTTGCCGCAGCTGTCTTGAATATACGAAAGATAATGCTCTTTTTCTTGCCGTTGTCGGAATCTGCCATGTTTTCTCCCCCACAACTTCTAAAATTTCAAAGACTTTTTGATTTTGCTTGCGTGCGCGGTTGCCCCACAGGGCAAAAAAACTGGTGCGGAACTGCCGCACCAGCTTTGCGTGTATGCTTTTAGCCCGAAGTTTCCTGATCGGATACATTGTCGCAGATGATTGCCAGTGCGGCTACGATGTCCTGCTGGCTCTCGTCAAACACACGGATGCGGTAGCAGTCGCCCCAGAACGACCTGTCCGTGTCCACGTGCCCGATGGTTTCTCCTCCTACCTGGATGTCGAAGTCGAATCCCATTATGTTGCCGGCTATCTTCAGTTCCTTGCCGTTCACCGTGCCGTTCAGCTCCGGCTTGGTCAGCTTGAGCTTCTTCTTGATCTTCGCGATTTCCGTGTTGCCCTGGAAAATCGTGTATTCGGGCATGATGGCGACAAGCTTCTTCTTGAGCTTGAGCACCTCGGTCCCTTCCTTCTGGATGGAAAAGTTGAGCCGGGTGATGTCACCCTCGACGTGGTATACGGTCTTCTCGTCCTTGTCGAAGATGTCGAGCTTGGGCTTTATGGAAATCCACTTCTGCTTCATGTAAAGGGCTATGCCGTCCCCCACCGTTTCCTTTGTCTTCGCGGCTGAGGTCTCCGTCACTTCCTCTCCGGCCTCAAGCTTCTTGACGACGGACAAAAGCTCGTCCACGTACCTGTCCGCGGCGGACGAGTTTTCGTCCGAGCGCTCAAGGAACATGTTCAGGCCCATGTTGAGCGCGGTCGCTGCGCTGCTCACGCCGTCCGCCCCGATCTTCCCCATTATGACGTTGCCTTTGTGCACCCTGGCAAAGATATCGAATTCGGGGGTGGCGTTCTTGTACATGACGGCGG
>CAMNGY010000148.1 GCA_946538795.1 uncultured Treponema sp. | reverse complement strand
TGATGTTGAAGTTGTACACGTCGGTCTCATACATCGTCATGTTGTACCAGTAGTTTTCCGGCTTGTTTGGATCCAGCAGGTAGGTTTCCTTGAGGTCCTGGTAGAACTTGTGGTCCTGGTCATTGACGAAGAAGACTGACTTGGACAGGTAGGATTCCATGTAGCTTCCCAGCTCCTCGAAGGCGACAGCCTTCAGTTCCGGGTCATCGGGATTCTCCATATACTTGACGATGGAAGGTGTCTTGACCATCTGGACGACAAGCCCCAGCTGCGCGTTCAGGCTGGACGTGAACTTGAGGGTCTCAAGCTGGGCCTGGTGGGCCAGTTTTTCCTGAGCGTCGGTCCTGAAGCGGATCCTCGTGGCGAATACCGTGACCGCCACGACCACAAGAAGCGTGATGACCGCAGCCGCTGAAAGCCTTGCCTTGAGCTGCGCCCTTGTCTGTCTTGCCATATTCATCTCCTAACCTGTAAATTTATCGGCCGAATGTGCGCAATCCAATAAAAAAGGCTTCCCCTCTGGAGAAGCCTTTTTTTATTGGATGCGCGACATAGGAATCGAACCTATGACCCCAAGCGTGTCATGCTTGTACTCTAACCAACTGAGCTAGTCGCGCATGCGCTATCCGAATCAATCGATGGAAATCATTATATAGGAAATGCTTTCAAAGTGTCAAGTGCCAGTTCAAAAATTTACCGTGAAGTTGACAAGCAAACGGCAATGTGCATGGTGTCAAACGGCAATGTGCATGGTGTCAAACGGCAATGTGCACGGTGTCAAACGGCAATATGCACGGTATCATGCGGCAATATGCACGGTATCATGCGGCAATATGCATAGGAGCGGACGGCAATATGCGCGGTAGCGGGAGGCAATGCGTACGATAGCGGGCGGCAACGCGCCCGGAAACGGACGCTGCTGGCCCGCCTTACGCCTTGAAGCCGTCCAGGCCGGAGAAGTCCAGCGTGGCGAAGTAGTCCTCCACGGTCTCCTTCCGGCGGATTTCGACGACGCTGCCGTCCTCGCGCAGGAGCAGCTCTCCGCAGCGGAGCTTTCCGTTGTAGTTGAAGCCCATCGCCCGCCCGTGCGCGCCCGCGTCGTGGATTATAAGGATGTCGCCCCTGTCAATCTTTGGCAGCTCGCGCTGGACGGCGAACTTGTCGCAGTTCTCGCAGAGGCTTCCCGTCACGTCGTACACGTGGTCTTTCGGGGCGTCCTCCTTGCCGCTGACCGTAAGCTCGTGGTAGGCCCCGTACATGCCGGGCCGCATCAGGTCGGCCATGCAGGCGTCCGTGCCGATGTAGTCCCGCCAGATGTGCTTCTCGTGTATCGCCTTTGTGACCAGCCAGCCGTATGGCCCGGTTATCGGTCGGCCGCATTCCCAGCATATCATGAGGGGGTCAAGCCCCGCCGGGACGATTATCTTGTCGTAGAGCTTGCGTATCTCGCTGGCCACGTAGTCCAGGTCCACCTTCTTCTGTCCCGGTTTGTAGGGGATGCCCAGGCCGCCGCCCAGGTCCACGAACTCTATCCGCACTCCGGTCTTCTCCTTGACCTCGGCGGCCAGCTCAAAGACGATGCGGGCCGTGTCCGCGAAGAAGTCCGGGTTCAGCTCGTTGGAGGCGACCATCGTGTGCAGGCCGAACCTCTTGACCCCCTCCTTCTTGCAGCGGGCATAAGCCTCTATCATCTGCTCCCGCGTAAGCCCGTACTTGGCCTCCTCGGGCTTGCCGATTATCGCGTTGCCGCCCGCCTTGAGGGGGCCGGGGTTGTAGCGGAAGCAGATCGTGTCGGGCAGCTTGCCGCCCAGGGCCTCCTTGAGGAAGTCTATGTGGGTTATGTCGTCCAGGTTGATGATGTCGCCCCGCTCGTATGCGTAGCGGAATTCCGCCGCCGGGGTGTCGTTGCTGGTGAACATCACGTAGTCGCCCGCTATGCCGGACTTTTCGCAGAGCATCAGCTCGGGCAGGCTGGAGCAGTCGCCCCCGCAGCCCTCGCTCTTAAGAATCTTCAATATATATGGGTTGGGCAGGGCCTTGACCGCGAAGTATTCCCGGAAGGCGGGGAATATGGAGAAGGCCTTGGTGAAATGGCGCATGTTCTCGCGGATTCCCTTCTCGTCGTAGATGTAGAAGGGGGTGGGGAACTTCTGTGTGAGGGCTGTAAGCTCCTCGTGGGAAAGGGGGAAGTCTTTGCTCGTAGTGTTGCTCATGATGGGGTGATTATAGCACGTTTCGCCCCGAATGGCAAAGGGCAACGGCAGCTTCAAGCCAAAGGGCAGGGCCGGGGAGGAGGGAGAGGGGGCGCAGATTGACATGCTCATTGACAGGCGCGACCATGTCGTGAACGTATGCGAGATGAAATTCTCTGCCGACGAGTTCACGATAGACAAGGACTACGAGCGGAAGCTCCGGCGAAAGGTCAGCCGCTTCGTCGAAGTCACGGGAACGAGGAAGTCCGTCCAGCTCACCATGATTACGAGCTATGGGGTCAGGAAGAACATGTACAGCGGACGGGTCACGAACCAAGTCCTGCTGGAGGATTTGTTCGGCCCGCATCCGTAGGGGAAGCCTTTTGAGCTTCTGCCTGCGGGGACGACCAGCCCCTGCGGCTGCGGGCGATACTCTTTGCAGGGGCCGTATGGCTGGATCAGCCGACGGCATCAACCTCGGACACGGTGAGCAGATCCGAACCGAGCGGCTGGAGCGGCGAGTCAAACAGCTCCGTCCATATTTCCTCTTCCGGTACATCCTCATCAAACATATTGTAGGTCACCGTCCGCCTTTTGTGCGTCAGGTAGTTTTCGTTGACCTTCATGGCCTCGCCCGAATAGCGCGAGAACGAGCCGTAGTTCTTGCCGATGAGGAAGAAGTCGCCGTCCTGCCAGCGGAAGACATATTCGAAGCTGGGGGAGTCGGAACTGCCTGCTGAATAGAATTCTCCCACCGTGATGCAGAGGTCACCCTCGTCGTTGACCGACAGCCCGTTCTCATGGAAGCAGTCCTCGTTTTCTGCGTCATCGCCGGGAATCGTGTCCCTGTATTCCTTATACAGCTTGGGCTTGCCTTTTTTCTGCCCGAAGAATACCGCCAGCACGGGCTTGTTGAAGTTGTACACGTAGCCGTCCTCGCGGGTGCGCATGAAGGCGGGGTCCCGGGGGACGGCGATGACCGCAACGTCCTTGAAGCCGTCCTTGTTGAAGTCGCCCTCGGCTATTGTGCAGTCGGACTTGACTGCAAGCGATTTCTCGCCGTTCCAGGCTGCTGGGAACAGGGTTCCCGCGCCCTTCTTCTGCGCGGTGGCCGCGGTTGAAAACAGTGCAGCACAGATGGCTGCGGTTATGAGTGTTCTTTTCATGCTTTATAAACAACCGAGCCTTGTGTTCGTCACAAGAACGGGCCGGATAGGCCGCAGCATGCATCCTGGCGATGCAGGGATGCCCATCCTGCTGATGCACGAATGGGCATCGTGTGCCTGCATGGCTACGCATCAGGGACAGCTATCAATAGAATCCCACTCCAGTGATGTAGCTGATACTGGCAGACCTCTCGCTGTTGTACTGTATATCAACTATAGGACGTGATATGCCCCAGTCGCTGTAAACTATATCGTTGTCATAATTGGCTTTCTTCATTTCAAAAGTATCTGAATTCACATTGTCGCTGCCAGTCATCCCTTGGGGTGTCGTCCAGTCGACGACAACAATACTAATGTCGTTTGGCCTTTCTGACCACGACGGCAGCTCCGCAGAATTTACGGTAACGGTGCATGATCGGGTGTCCGCACTCGGAGTAACGGTAATTCCTGGCACGGTGATTTCTTTGTACTTATAAAACAATTGGTCTACATGACCTCCATCCATTTCGAATTCTGTATAAGGATTAGGATCGGTTTCTACCTCTCCGCCAATGTACCATCTGTGTGTACCGCACAGGGAAGTCACATCATCAGATGTATCAAAGGTAGTGGTCCCCGTCCTTGTGGATGCCGTGAACCTGTATTCCGTAATACCGGCAGCCGGACTTGAAGAGCCTTCCTTCTTCAGATGGAGCCATCCATCCCAGAATAATGCAGCGCCGCTGCCGGAAGTGCCCGTGCTGCTGGAACTGCTGCTGGAGCTGGACGGTGCGGTCGAATTTCCGGAGCCGCCGCCCTCCTTGTACCAGTCCGAGTCCCAGTAGTCGCAGGACGACATGCCCAACCCCAGCGTTGCGGCCGCAGCCAGCAGCGCAAGGATTCTTGCAATTTTTTTCATATTCATCTCCTATGGCAGGAGGGCGGGCGAAGTAGTACGTCAGTTAAGCGTTTGTTACCCCCCCTAACTAGTGTTATTATAAAACGTTTATAACGGCTTTTTCAAGCGAATTCTGATGAATTTGGGTCCAGTCGTGCGGTCTTTCTGGCGGGACGTCCCTTGGGAATCCGCCCCTATACTCTCTGCCGCAAAAGTGATATACTATGGTTCTATGGGAAAGGTCATTGTGTTCGCAAACCAGAAGGGCGGGGTCGGGAAGACAACTTCCTGCATCAACATCGGGGCCTACATCGCGCTTGCCGGCAAGAGGGTCCTGCTGGTGGACTTCGACAGCCAGGGCAACATGTCCAGCGGGGTCGGCGTGGGCAGGGACAAGCCGACCATCTACGAGTTCATCTACGGCAACTCGTCCGCCGCCGACACGATCAGGCACTCCTCCATTCCCAACCTTGACGTGATAAGCTCGGACTCCGACCTGTCCGGCGCGACCATAGAGCTGAGCAATCCCCAGGACAAAGAGGTGTACGAGAACAGGAACTTCTTCCTCAGGGGAGCACTCGCCCCCCTCAAGGAATCCTACGATTACATACTGATTGACTGCCCCCCGTCCCTGGGCATACTGACCTTCAACGGGCTTGCCGCCGCCGACAGCGTCCTTGTCCCCATGCAGTGCGAGTATTTTGCCATGGAAGGAATCAAGGAGCTGATGAAGACCGTCCAGCGGGTGCAGGGCGGCATAAACCCGCGCCTGACCATAGGCGGCGTGTTCTTCACGATGTACGACAGCCGCACCAGGCTGGCCCAGGACGTGGTGACCGAGGTCAAGGCATACTTCAAGAACTTCGTGTTCAACACGATTATCCCCCGCAACGTCCGCCTGTCCGAGGCCCCGTCCTTCGGCAAGCC
>CAMNGY010000147.1 GCA_946538795.1 uncultured Treponema sp. | reverse complement strand
GCAGGCGCGAGTTCCCGCTGAGGAAATTCTTTTCCATATATCTGCTCATTCCCATGCTCTTCTCGGGCGGTCAGCTGTCCAACTATATGGTGTTCACTTCGACTTACCACATGAAGGACAACATGCTCCTGCTAATCCTGCCCCTCTGCGTCACTACGATGAACGTCATCATCCTGCGTACCTTCATAGCCAACTCGATTCCCGAGGAGCTGATGGATGCTGCCAGGATTGACGGGGCCGGGGAGTACAGGACTTTCTTCCAGATAACTTTGCCGCTGATGAAGCCCTCACTTGCCGCTGTCGGCTTCATGATGGCGACCGGCTACTGGAACGACTGGCAGAACGCCTACCTGTACATAGAGACGAATGCGAAGAAACCCCTTCAGCTGCTTCTCATAAACATACAGAAGTCCATAGAGATGATGCTGAATAACAAGAACATCCCGTCCGCGGTTCTGCAGGCAATGGGAGGGACGATTCCCCAGTATTCGGCTACGATGGCGACGGTCATAGTCGTCATAGGCCCGGTCATCATCGCCTACCCCTTCTTCCAGAAGTATTTCATCAAGGGGCTTACGGTTGGTTCCGTCAAGGGCTGATTCTTTTGTGCTGCTGTGCCATGCCGGCATTGCGGCCGCTTTCCTGTGTCGCAGCCCCGTCCACTGAGGCGAGGCTGCTTATGGGGCACCATTAATATTTTGTGCGTTATTTAATAGAATGTTTGGTGAAGGTGAGCTGATAGGCTTCGGAACTACAACGTTGTATTAAATTATATAGCTAATTGTATGATATAGGAGGAATTATCATATGAAGAAGTCGTTTGTTATGAAGGCTGCCGCGCTGTCTGCGGCCGCTCTCCTTGTCCTTGCGTCTTGTGGCGGAAAGAAGGACAGCGGATCTGCAAGCTCTGAGTCCGGCTCTGGATCTGCCGTTTCCAGCGGTAAGAGGACCATCAAGATTTACCGCGCGACATACAACACGGGATCAGTGGACGAGAAAGAAGTCAAGGCCGTCGAGGACGCGATTAACGTCCGTCTGGGAGAGCTTGGAGCGGACTATGTCGTAAGCATCCGCGACATCATGAACGGTGAGTACGGTGACAAGGCCAACATGGCTTTGGCCGGAGGCGAGGTAGACCTCTTGTGGACGGCCAACTGGTGGTCCACGATAGGAACGAATGACCTGAACAAGGGAAATGCGGCCTACGACCTGACCAATCTGCTGCCCGGAACCAGGCTCTGGAATTCCATGCCCGCATGGTACTGGGAGGCTGCCCGCTATGACGGAAAGGATTTGTTCGTCCCCGTCTACAAGGAAGGAGCCGAGGGCTACATGATCAAGGTTCTTCTTTCTTCGGCTGACAAGATTGGCGGTGTGGACATGAAGAAGATTGAGAATACCGGAACTACGACCTATGACAAGCTCAAGGCTCTGGAGCCCTATATGGCCAAGGCCGTCGGCAAGATCAAGTATCCATTCGTCTTCGCCGGAACCGCCATGTTCTACCGCTTCTACCTGGACAGGTTCGACTGCATCGACAACGGCCTGCTGTCTCTCATCGGAGTTGACCAGAAGACCAACGAGATGATCAACACGATCCAGACCCCTGAGTTCGAGCAGTACTGCACGATGATGGCCGAGTGGGGCGAGAAGGGGTATGTCAACGTTGACGACGAGATTGGCGGAATCGCCAATACCCAGACCTGTCTTACCCAGGACTGGCTGTTCAACTGGTGGACCGCTATCCCGAACAACAAGGAGTCAGAGGGACGCGACGGAAACCAGCCCGAGGACTTCGCCCAGATCACCAAGAACTGGGGCCGCTCCACGACGACGCTCGGCTCCTGCTTCGCTGTTTCTGCCCGCTGCTCAGAGCAGACCGCCAAGGACTGCGTGGACTTCCTGGGATACCTCTTCACGGACAACAAGATCGCTAACCTCTACACCTACGGAATTGAGGGCAAGGACTACGTCCTGACCAACGGCCTGGTTGACAGGACCAGCGGAAACGCGACTTACAACCACAGCCCCTGGGAGTCAACCTCCGTCAAGGCCGTCACGCTCGAGGTCAACGAGCCTTCCAACAAGGTCCAGATGTACGATGACTTCAACAACAACGCGTCCGGAACTGTTGCCTCCGGCTTCCGCTTCGACCATTCAAGCGTCGATGCCGCCTACACCTCATGCGTCAACCTCTTTGAGGAGTACGGCAAGTCCCTGGAGCTGGGAGCGTTCGGAAGCAAGAACGTCAAGGCCAAGATCGCCGAGTTCCAGAAGAAGCTGGATGACGCGGGTTACCAGGATGTCCTGGCTGAGGCCCAGAAGCAGTACAACGCATGGAAGGCCTCAAAGTAAGCTTCCTGTCTTGATGGACTGAGAACCATCAGAGTGCCGGCCTCGGGCCGGCACTTTTTTTGTCTTGCGGATGCGCGGAGTGCCTTTCCGTGAAATTTTACTGCATTCGCTTTATAAAAACTGCTGTATGTGCTATAATCCCTGCGATGGAAAGACCTAAGATATGCATGACGCTTACGGGCAGCACTTTGAGCGAGGATTTGTCCCTGCTTGAGAAATACAGAAGCTATATTGACATGGTGGAGTTGCGGGTAGACTTCCTGAATGCTGACGAGCGGCTTTTGGTCAGGCGTTTCCCCGCTCTGGCCGGAATTCCCTGCGTGCTGACCATACGGCGCGCCATTGACGGCGGCCAGTATGTTGAGGGGGAGGGGGCCAGGACCGTGATGTTTGCCCGGTCCCTTTCTTTTGCCGATTCCGACACATCCAAGAATTTTGCTTATGTGGATTTTGAGGAGGACTTCCATGTTCCCAGCTTGCAGGATGCGGCGCTGGCTTTCGGAACCAGGATAATCCGCAGTGTCCATGACATGAAGAACCCCATAAAGAATTTGTCCCAGCGGCTGGACAGCCTTATGACGTCCGGCTACGAGATTCCGAAAATTGCCTTCATGCCGCACTCGCTTGCGGATGTGACGGATCTTTTCAAGGAGGCCGCCAAATTGAAGGACCGGCGTCATATCCTTATAGCGATGGGGCAGCTGGGGCTTCCGTCGCGTATTCTGGCCGCCCGGCTCAGGAATTACCTGACTTTTTGCTCACCGGAGGAAAAGTCCTCGGGAATTTCGAATTTGGGTCACGTGGATCCCAAGACGCTGAACGAGGTCTACAATTTTACGTCCGTAGGAGAGAACACCAAGGTGTTCGGCATAACAGGCTGGCCCCTTACGGCAACGTCCAGCCCTCAGCTGCACAATTCCGGGTTCGTGGGGCACAACATAAATGCCGTGTACGTGCCTGTACGGCCTCCTGACGTGAAGGATGCTGTGGACTTTGCTGATGCCGTGGGGATGACCGGGCTTTCCGTGACCGTCTGCCATAAGGAAAACGTCCTGGATTGTGTGTGGGATCTGGATGACAAGGTTAAGGCCATAGGTTCCAGCAATACGATCGTAAAGAAAGGCGGTATATGGAAGGCCTACAATACCGACGGCACGGGATTCACGAGGGCGCTGCTGAACTTCACCGGAACCAAGGACCTGCACGGGTGGAAAGTTTCCATAATAGGGGCAGGAGGGGCCGCGAAAGCCATAGCTTGGGCCGTTAAGTCCCTGAAGGCCAAGGCATGTGTTTTTAACAGGACTGTTTCCAAGGCCGTGGCCCTTGCTGAGAAGTACGGCTTTGACTACGAGCCGCTTCCTTCCGAGGCTTCTGAGAGTACCGTGAAGAAACTGAGGCGCTACAGCGACTTGATAATTCAGACCACGTCCGTAGGCATGGGGGCCGCAGGCCCGTCCAACCCGGAGAATGATCCTCTGTTCTTTTACGAGTTTACCGGAAAGGAAATGCTTTTTGACATAGTGTACGTGCCTCCCATAACCCCGATTATGCACAGGGCTTCCGAGTTTGGCTGTAAGGTCTGCAACGGCTACGACATGCTGCGTTTCCAGGGCTACGAACAGTTTGAGCTGTTCACTGGGGAGAAATACTGATCGGGCGCGCGTGGCTGGGGCAGGACGGACCGGATTGCAGGCGGGACGTTACAGTATCTTGTAATCGGGACCGTCCCTCCCCTCGAACACCTTCACCAGGCACGGCTCTTCGGTCACGTTGTCGCAGAAGCGGGACAGGCTCTGGGCTTCCGGGGAAAGAAGGTCGTCCGGGCTGTATGTCAGCTCAATCTGGCTTTCCTCGCTTTCTTCCACAACCCTTGACATGGCCCCGTTCAGGCGGATCAGGTCCTCTGCCGCCGCCCACAGGTGCCCCTTGTGTTTTTCCTCGAATTTTTCTTTCAGGAATGCGAGCTGCATTCGTTCCAGTTCCTGGTGCTCTGCTTCTTCAGGCACGAATTCCGTGTAATAGGAGCAGTTGTTGCACTGCTGCCACTCGTCCGCGTCAGCAAAAAGGCTTGACGGGCTGATTTTGAGGGCTGCGACAATCTGGTTGAACCAGGGCACGGCCCGGCCTTCCGTGTAGAACGTCCTGCATGCGAACGCCATCGTGCGCGAGAAGTCCATGTCTTTGGAAGAGTATACGCCCGTTGGCTTGGGGGCGGCGGCTCCTTTGTCGAACTGGGGAAAGTCTATGTGGTTCGGGTACAGGCTGACCGCGAAGTCCAGCCTGTCGCGGAAGGCACGGAATGTGTCCCCTTCTTGCAGCCCCCAGCCCATGGAGAACCCGAACACAAGCCCCCTGTCGTTCATCAGGGCCGCTTTGTCCCTGTATAGCTTTTTGTTCATCTCCAGGCTGCCTTTCCGAAGCTCTCCTTCCAGGGGAATTTCAATGGAGGCATATAGCTCTGAAAGTTTTTCCAGCAGGGCGGGGTCGATGAGGCGCGCTTCTACGGGGAGGGATATGAAAAGGTCAGGGCACTTTTCTGCGACCAGGCTTGCCAGGGAGAGCAGCTGCTTCCTGTCCGAGGCCAGTTTGCGGTCGTGAACGTAAAATTCCGTGATCCCGGACTCGTAAAGCTGGGGCAGCCGGCTTGAAATGTCCCCGCTTGAAACTTCTATGGATGTGCCGTTCATGACCCCATTATAGCACGAACGGTCTTTTTTTGCACTGGAAATGATTGTGCCCTGCAAGTTCAGCTTGCCAAAGCGGCTGGCTCAGCTTGCCAAAGCGGCTGGCTTAACTTGCCAAAGCGACTGGCTCAGCTTGCCAAAGCGGCTGG
>CAMNGY010000146.1 GCA_946538795.1 uncultured Treponema sp. | reverse complement strand
GCCTCCGCCGTTCTGGTAGTGCAGGGTGGGGTAGACAAGGATCGGCTCCTTGCGGATGTCGATGCCGTACTTGATGAACATCTTGTACATGGCGGGAATGCTCTTGAGGATCGTTCCCTCGCCGTGAATCATCTCGATCATCGGGGTGTCAAGCCAGACCGCATCCTGCACCTCGTTCTTCACGCCGCGGCCGTTCTTGACTTCGCGGATGATTCCTGAGGCGTTGACGTCGCGGGTCTCGAGCGGGTGGATGTAGACCTCACCGTCCTTGTTGATAAGCTTTGCTCCGAGCGAGCGGACCTTCTCGGTGACGAGCTTGCCCAGAATCTGGGTGGGGTAGGCCGCTCCGGTCGGGTGGTACTGCAATGAATCCTGATAGAGCAGCTTGGCTCCCGCGCGATAGGCGAGCACAAGGCCGTCCGCCGTCGCACCGTAGTGGTTGGAGGTGGGGAAGCCCTGGTAGTGCATGCGTCCGGCTCCTCCGGTCGCGATGATGACGACCTTGGCCTTTGCGATGCGGATCTCGCCGGTCTCGATGTTCATCAGGACGGCTCCGGCGGCCTCGCCCTTGTCGTTCTTGATGATTTCGATTGCGGCGGTGAAGTCCACGACCGTGATGCTGCTCTCGCGGTTGAATGTCTCATCGCGGAGGGTCCTCATTATCTCGGCACCGGAGTAGTCCTTGCAGGCGTGCATCCTCTTGCGGCTGGTTCCGCCTCCGTGGGTGGTCACCATCGTACCGTCAGCTTCCTTGTCGAACTCCACGCCGAGGTCGTTGAGCCACTTGATGACAGAGGGGGCCTTGTTGACGAGCGTGTAGACCAGCTCGGGCTTTCCGTCGAAGTGTCCGCCTCCGAACGCGTCCAGATAGTGCTGGGCGGGTGAGTCGTTGGGCTTGTCAGCCGCCTGGATTCCTCCCTCGGCCATCATCGTGTTCGCGTCGCCGACGCGGAGCTTGGTCACGAGCAGGACTTTCGCGCCCGCCTCGCTCGCCATGATTGCGGCGGAAGTACCGGCTCCGCCTCCGCCGATGACAAGAACGTCAGCCTCGTAGTTGACCTTGTTCAGGTCAATCTTCTCCGGCTCCAGGCGGGGCTTGGCCTGCAGCATCTCCGCAAGCTCAATCGGGGCCTTCTGTCCCTTGTTGGGGCCAATCTTCAGCTCCACGAACTGGGATGCTATGCGGTCCGGATGGTACTCCTTGAGCAGCTGGTCCTTCTCGTCAGCCGTCAGGCGCACATGCTCGAATTTCAGGTTCTCAGCGCGTTTTTCCGCGACAATCTTTGCCGCCTCGTCCAAGTAATTTCCGTACATCATCCGCCCCCTTATTTCTCGATTTCCCTGTTGTTGTACAGGTTCTTGATCTGCTCTTTGTCGCCGGTGGACATTGCCACGAGCTTCTTTATCGCTTCCTCGCACTTGCCCTCGTCAATCTCCTTGACGCGGTCAAGCAGGTGCTGGGTCTTGGGCTGCAGGTACTTTCCGTTCAGGCGGCGGGCAAGCTCCGCGACCTGCGGGTGGCTGATTCCGGCCGGGCAACGGGAGGAGCAGCATCCGCACATGACGCAGTCAAAGGAGAGGTCCGCGCACTTGGCGAAGTCGCCCCTCTGGGCGTAAGCGATGTACTGCATCGTATTGAGCTCCTGGGGACAGGCGCGGGTACAGGCGTTGCAGCCGACGCAGGCGTAAATCTCCGGGTAGAGCTGCATCATCACCTGCTGCTCGGGCTTGATCTTCTCGATGTCGTAGACCTGCTTGACGAGCGGGAAGAAGGGGAGGGTGGCGATGTACATGCCGTTCTCGACCTTCTTGGAGCAGGCGAGGCAAGTCTGGAGCTGGTTGTCTCCCTTTATCCTGTAAATCGTCGCGCAGGCACCGCAGAAGCCGTTCCTGCAGCCACAGCCACGCTTGAGCTGGTAGCCCGCGTACTCCATCGCGTTCATTATAGTCAATTCAGCGGGAACATCATATTTCTTTCCGAAAATATAGATGGTTGCCATTTCTTTCTCTGCCATAAACGTATTCTCCTATTAATACTCTGGTGGAAGTTCTCCGAGCTGGTCAAAGCTGAACACCGGTCCGTCCTTGCAGACGAACTTGTTGCCGATGTTGCAGCGGCCGCACTTTCCGATGCCGCACTTCATGCGCATCTCCATCGTCGTGAACACCTGCTCGTCCTTGAAGCCCAGCTTCTTGAGCGCGTCGAGCGAGAGGTGAATCAGGATTGGCGGGCCGCACATGATGACCGTCATGCTCGGGTCGGGGTTCAGCTCCGTCACGTAGGGCGGAACGAAGCCGACGTGGCCTTTCCAGCCGTCCTCGGCACGGTCAATCGTCAGGTCAATCGAGCAGTTGGGTTGCTTCATCCACACGTTCTGCATCTCGTCCAGGCGGACCAGATCCGCCATGGAGCGCGAACCGTAGATGACCTGGATTTTCCCGTAGTCGGCGCGGTGGTCCATCATGTAGTTGACGACCGAGTGGACCGGAGCGATTCCGATTCCTCCGGCGATGACGAGAATGTCCTTGCCCTTGAGCTTGGTGTCCACCGGGAAGCCGTTCCCGATGGGGCCGCGCACGCAAATCTGCTGGCCCACCTCCGCGCTGTGCAGCCATTCGGTCACGCAGCCGCATTTCTTGATGGAGAACTCCATGTGCGTCTGGAGGGTCGGTGAGGAGGTGATGGAAATCATCGACTCGCCGACTCCCGGCACGATCAGCATGGCGCACTGGCCGGGGATGTGCTCGAAGAGCTTCTTCCCGTCAAGGCCGACCACGCTGAAAGTCTTAACGTCCGGGGTCTCCTGCCTGATGTCTATAATTTTTCCCACATAAGGAATGAATGATTCTTTCGCTTCCATGTCAGGCTCCTTATCCTAGATGTCATCCGACTCGCCGATGGCCTTTATGACCTTGACGATGTTCATGTTGACAGGGCAGCTCTCAAGGCAGCGGCCGCAGCCGACGCATGAGAACAGATTCTCATGTGCCATCGGGTAGTACACGAGCTTGTGCATGAATCGCTGGCGGCTCCTCTCCTTCTGCGTCAGGCGGGGGTTGGCCGCCGCCATCTGCGTGAAGTCGTTGTACATGCAGGAATCCCAGCAACGTACCTGGCGGATGCCGTTGCCCGTGTTGAAGTCGCGCACGTCAAAGCACATGCAGGTGGGGCAGACGTAGGTACAGGTTCCGCAGCCCAGGCAGGGTTCGGCGACCTTGTCCCAGACCTTGGAGTTGAACACCTTCATCATCTGATCCGGCTTCACGCCGCCGAGCTTGGACAAATCCAAGTGGGCGAAGGGCAGCTTCTCCGTCTTGGCGGCGATGTCCTTCTTGGCGGCCTCCACGGCCTTGTCGTCGCCATCGGCGAGCAGCTGCTTCACACCATCGACGAACTTCTTTCCCTTGTCGGTATTGGCAGAGAAGAAGAACTTGCCGTCTGCGAGCCAGCAGCTCACGTCACCGGCGGGCTTTGCGAGGGAAGCGTCGATTCCGTAGCTGGAACAGAAGCACTCCTTCGCAGGCTCAGCGCAGGCGAGCGTCACGACAGTGCCGTGCTCGCGCCTGTTGATGTAGTAGGAGTCCCTGGGCTCCATGTTCATGTACACGTTGTCGATTATCTCGAAGCCCTTCGCGTCACAGGCGCGGACACCGAAGATGACGAAGTCCTCAACGTCCTTCCTGGGGTCAGTCACGGTGATTTCCTTCCCGCTGACCTGATAGGAGACCATGTGCTCCGTCTTGGGGAAGAAGAAATCCTTGGCCGAGCGGACGGTCTTGAGCGCGGAGGAAAGCTTGCTGCCTTTCTCCCAACGCTTGAAGTCTGCCTTGCCGGACGTGTTGTCCACCGGCAGGTAGAGGGGCTGCTTGGAGCCGACGAGCTCAAACAGCGAGTCGATTTTATCAGCACTGATTGAAAGCATTATTCGGCCTCCCTTTCTTTGGAGCGCTCCCAGACAATCGTCGTCTCGGGATCACCCTCTGCGTTGAACGTGAGCATGGCGGGCTTGCTCTCCATGTCGCTTCCGGCCTGGTAGTCCCCGTAAATCTCGTTGATGTCTTTGATGAACTTGCGGTTCAGCAGGTACAGCGGGATGTGCTGGGGGCAGACGCGCGAGCATTCGCCGCAGTCCGTACAGCGTCCGGCGACGTGCCATGCGCGGATGATGTGGAAGAGGCTCTCCTCGAAGGATGTCTCCGCGACCTTCTGCGAGGTGTAGAGCTTGTTGTTGTCAAAGACGCAGCGCTCGCAGGTACAGGCGGGGCAGATATCCCGGCATGCGTTGCAGCGGAGGCAGCGGGAGAACTCGTTCTTCCAGAAAGCGTCCCTCTCGTCCGCCGTCATCGCCTCAAGCTTCTCGACTTCCTCCATCCTCTTGGACTGGACGGGGGCGGGTTCCGCCTCCACGCCGATAAGCTCGTCACATGAGACGGGCTTCTTGTTCTTGCAGGTCTCGCAGACCTCGCCGCCGTCGAGCGTGTCCTGACAGGGAACGCCTATGGCGTACACATCGGAGCGGGTTATCCTGTTCTCCTTCAAAAGCTGTGTGAAGGAGTAGGTGTCGTTCGGCTTCAGGAAGACCAGAACGACCTCCTGGGGAATCGGCTTGTCGGCGGCATTCGGATCGCGCTGCTTTGCCATCGCGTTGTTCACGCGCGTCGTGCTCTTTGCGGTCTCAATCTTCCGTGTTATGCCCACCAGGTACTTGGACAGGTTGGCCTTGCAGAACTTGTTGAACACGAAGTCCTTGTCAAGCTCCTCCGCCGTGGTGAACACTGCGGGAGTTATGTCGTCCTCGAAGAGGCCTTTCTTCCAGCCGACGACCTTCTGCACCTTGCCGGCCGCAAGAAGCTCCTTGGCACGGGCAATCAGTTTGTCTTGCATCTTACGTCCTCCAGCTTCTTGCATTCGCCAAGCTCAGTGATCTGTTTGACGAAATCGTTCATGATTCCCGCGAAGCGCACGCCTTCGGCTGCGGAACACCATTCCACGCGCGTGCGTCCCTTCTCGATGCCCAGATAGTCCAGCATGGAGAAGAGAAGCGTCATGCGGCGGCGGGCAAAGTAGTTGCCCGTGGAGTAGTGGCAGTCACCCGGGTGGCAGCCACAGAGAATCACGCCGTCAGCCCCGCGCTGGAACGCACGCAGGATGAACAGAGGGTTCAGGCGGCATGAGCAGGGGATGCGGATAATCTTTACGTTTCCAGGATACTCCAG
>CAMNGY010000145.1 GCA_946538795.1 uncultured Treponema sp. | reverse complement strand
TCGGGCAGGGTGAAGCTGCGGCTGAAGCTGGTCATCCGCCGCTCGCGGATAAGGTACTTGCTCTCCTTCTCGTTCTTGTCGCCCTTGTCCTCCTTATTCTCCGTGCGGACGGAGGAAATCTTGAGGACGTTGTGGTCAAGCTCCACGTTCACGTCGTTCTCGTCCATTCCGGGCAGGTCCATGTACATATCGTAGGAATCCTTTGTCTCCTTCACGTCAACCTTGGGAAGGCTGTTCGTGCGGGTGAAGGTGAAGTCCGGCATGGCCGGAAGCACGTCATCGAAGAAGTTGTTGAAAAGTGAAAGTTCGTTCATATCATACCTCCAAAGTTTTGTTGTAAGTTTGTCAGGCTTTTTTTGCCTGCACTATCTATACAGCAAATTCCGTGCCAAAATCGGGGAAAAGAATACGAAAAAAACTTTCCGCGCGCCGGGGAGGGGCCCCCGCCGTCCGCATCCTCGGTCAGGGGCCCCATGAAGCCCCCGTGTTGCTATTTCCCCGCCGGATGCGGTGCGGCTGCGTGCGTCTGCTCCAGGTACTCCTTCGCCTCCTTGCTGCCGTGGGCGGCGGCCTTCTCGTACCATTCCCGGGCCTGCTGCTCGTCTTTCTGCACGCCCCTGCCGTCGCGGTAGCACTTGCCCATCTTGCACTCCGCGTCGGGGTGGCCCTGCCGTGCCGCGCTCAGCGTCCACTCCACCGCGCGGGCGAAGTTCTGCCGGACGTTACAGCCGGGGTAGCTCTGGGGGCTGCCGTAGTACATGCCGAGCGCGTACTGGGATTCCCTGTTGCCCAGCTCTGCCGAGCGGGTAAAAGAAGCGAACGCCGCCTGATGGTCGCCCAGCTCCTGCCGGGCATGGGCAGCGTCGTAGAGCAGCAGGGCGAGCGGTTCCGCAGCCTCCTGCACCCCCTGCGAGACAGCCTTTTCCAGCGCGTCGAGCGCGTCGTCCCTCAAGCCTTCGTCCCGGTACAGGCAGCCGAGCAGGTACCAGCCCTTGGGGTAGCCGTTCTCCCCGGCCTTCCTGAAGCAGTCCTCGGCCTTTTCTGTCCTGCCCGCCTCGTATGCGGCCTTTCCTTGCGGGATAAGCTCGCGGCACTTGATGTGCTCGCGGACTTTTACCGGGTCGATTCCGATGTAGCCCGCAAGGCTCAGGTCGTCCCCGCTGCCCCGCCGCCCGATGTCGGGCAGGGATGCCTTGAGCTCTTCCAGTGCCGCGTCGAATCGTGCCTGCACGTCCGGCAGGGATGCGCTCCGTGATAGGCTCCTTCCCAGCCGCCCCACGATGGCGGCGATGCCCGTCGCGCTGTCGGCAGCCGTGTCCGGGGCGGCCTTTCCCGCCGCCGCCTTGCCGCCTGCTGCCGCCGTACCGTCCGCCGTCTCCGCCTTTGCAGGTGACGTGCCGCCGTCCTCCTCTTCGTCCGCACCGTCCCAGTCGCGGAAGAGCCAGAGCAGCTTGCCGTAGAACTCGAACAGGCCCTTGTCCCCGGCGAAGCTGTTTGCGATTCCGTCCGAGGAGCAGAGGATTGCGTCCGGCTCCTCCCTGCCGCATGCCGTGCGGAACTCGTTTTCCGCGTCCGTGTCGCAGAGCGAGGTCGTCTGGTTCAAAAAGAGCCGCTCGTCCTCCGGCACGGGCTTGAAGAAGCCCTTCTTCTCCGTGTGCAGGACGATGTCGCCGTCGCCGATCTGCAGGGCGAACCAGGCCCCGCCGCCACAGGCGCATGCGAGGGCGGTCGTCCCGTAAATGGAGCGCAAATCCTCACCCTTGCGGTAGCGGTCTGCCGCAGCTGGGTCATCCTGATCCAGAAATGCCCATTCCTTTTCCGTAATGGGGCAGATTTCCAGGTCTGCGTCCACCCGCCTGCACCAGTCCTGCAAGATCGCGCGGGTAAGGTCCTGCAGGGCAGCCTTTGCCTGTGACGGGGATGAGGCGATGAGGCGGAGGAGCGGGGCTGCGGATGCCGCCACGCAGGTACGGATGGATTCCACCGCGAGGGCCGCCCCGGTGCCGCTCCGGAAATAGGCCGCCCCGCCGTGCCCGTCGCATACGCAGCTGACGTAGCAGGAGCCGCCGCGCTTGCCCGCAAGCTCGCACTTCTCCGCGAATGACCGGTCCTGGCAGGGGAACTTGCGCCCGGCGGCGGCGTTCTCCGCATCCTTCTCGCGCCGCTCGTGGGCCGCCCCCTGCACGCTGAGGTAGAAGGGGAAAAGCTCTGCCGCCATCACCAGCCCTCGCTGATGTCCTGCTCCGGGTCAAGCTCCTGCATCTCCTGCTTGACCTGCTCCACCAGCTGCTCCTGCTTGCTGCCGCCCGCCTTCTGGCTGCCGATTTTGGACGAGGTGACGGAGACAAAGCGGATGAGCCGCTTCATCATCGCCTTGCCCATAATCGGGATGACCAGCTCCCGGTTGCCCGTGAACTTGGCGAGCGTGTCCGGGTTCGCGTCCGAGCCGACCGCGAGCGCAATCTTGACCGCCGCGTTGAACCACTTGTTCTGCTTGAGCTGGGCAAGGCCGCCGTCAAAGTCGTCCGTCGGCTCCCCGTCACTCAAAAGGATGATGACCGGGGCGTAGTTGCCCACCTTGTCCTGCAGGAACTGCGAGGTGTTCAGCTTTGCGTCCAGCTGCCGGCAGGCCTCGCCCAGGTCCGTGCAGCCGCCCGCCTCCAAATCCTGCCAGCGGAAGCTCGACAGCTCCTGCGGAACCGGCGTGACCCATTCCGTTCCCATCGCGAAATCCAGCACCGCGAGCTTGATGATTGCGTCAGCGTTGCGGTCCGAGATGTCCCGCAGGTCGGGCAGGGTCTCGCGCATCGCGTCGTTGAGCGAGGCTATCTTGTCGCCCTCCATGCTGCCGGACGTGTCCAAGAGGAAGAACATCACCATTGTCTTGCGCGGAATCTCCGTCACCTGTGAAAGTATGCCAGCCATAAAAAACTCCTGTAAAATAAAATCTCTGGCAGCCCGAGGCCGCCTGATGCATCCTGTTGCTGCTATTCGATGACCCCGGTCGTCTTGTCGGCGGCGAAGTCTATTTTGAGCCCCCGTGCCACCGGGACGACGCTGCCCGGCGGTACCAGCTCGTCCTTGCCGGAGGGCGTTATCTTGTGCCAGGTACGCTGCGTCATGTTGCGGAGCCCCCATACCGAGGGGTTGTTCTTGTTCTGTACGATTCCCGCCGCCGCCGTGTCCAGGTTGCCCACGTCCGGCTCGGCGTTCTGCTCCAGCTCGTAGGACAGGAGCTTCCTGCCCGGCTGCAGGGGGATGACGCGCCCCGCCACGCGGAGCAGGGGAGGACGGGCAAAGCTGCCCCCGCAGTTCATGCACTCGTGCGCCTCGTCCTCCACGTCAAAGAAAGTCTTCTCGCCGCAGGAAGGGCAGCGCACCAGCTGGTCGCGCAGGAGCGAAAGCTCGCGGAGCCATTCCTTTTCCGTCACGCGGTCCTGCCGCTCCGGCCCGCCCGTGCTGTCCATGAGCGGCCTGGAGAAGGCGCGGATGAACAGGCGGCGTATCCCGGAGGGGTACAGCGGCCAGAAGAGCAGGGCGTTGCGGTGCACCTGGGGGTCCGGGCGGTTGGACTCGTCCTTGGGGTCAAAGATGAAGACCGGGTTCGTGCAGTACAGGCGCATCTCGTTCTTCTCCGGGTTCGCGTTCGGGTTGTCCGCCCTGCCCGCGAGCGGGTGGTCGCGGAAGAGCAGCAGGAAGAGGATGACCGCGAGCGAGAAGCGGTCGGAGTAGATGTCCGGAAGCTTTGCGAGCGAGACCACCTCCGGCGCCATGTACTTGGGTTTTCCCTGAATGCCCAGGTTGCTGCCGTGCTGGGCGACGTTGTCGTTGTCGCAGATAAGCACCTCGCCCGTCTCGGGCTTGACGAAGAAGTTCCCGTCGTTCAGGTCCTGGTAGCTCAGGCCCATGTTGTGCAGGCGGCGGAAGCCCGCCGTTATCTGCATGGCCGCGCGGATGATTGCGGAGAACGAGGAGAACTGCACCCGGTTCAGCAGGAAGAGGTCAAAGTCCCGGTAGCCTTCCGGCCGCATTTCCATGACGTAGCCGAAGCAGCCGTCCGCGTCCATGTTCGTGATTGCGAGCGGCCACAGGAAGAGGGGGGCGGGGCTGCCGTGCTTGATGTTGTCGTGCACGTTGCGCCAGAAACGCTCCGGGTTGCTTCCTACCCCCTTGGCGTACCACTTGAGCGCGCGGTCCTTGCCCTGGTACGTGACGCGGTAGACGATGCCCTGTCCGCCTTCGCCCAGTATGCCCCCTACCGTCACCTGCTCGCCGTCAGTCGTGAGGATGGTGGAGCCTTCTTTTAGTTTAGCCATCCGAATTCCTCCATAAAATTAAAGTTCAGATGCATGATAGCTGTCCACTTTGCCATAATTAAAACTCCTGTATTTCTATTAATAATTGATAGTTATCCGGTGTATTGAATCAATACGTCTTCAATATCTAGCAGTTCCAGACAGCAATCTCAAAAATAGAAAACAATCTGAAGATCTCCATCCAAGTACTTATATCCTTTTATAGTTCGTTCAACATATTCATTCTCATTTCTGCCATTTTTTATAAGCACCTCATCCGATCCTACAGCATGCCAAATACTCTTTTGTGTACGAACGGGATACGCGCTTGTCATTTTATTGAATGCATTCAAAGTATCCTGTTCTGCATATCCAGCAAGGTGTACTGCAACCAACTTATTATCAGGAGAAAAGAAAAATTCCAAATCGCTCCATATTGCACCGTTATATTTCATTGTATCAAGAACACCAATCCTGTAAGTCGCAACTCTCCCCTGAAGTCTTCGGTTCAACGAAAACTCAGAATATGAAACTCCACTTAAATTTAGCTGGTTTTTTACCTCGGTCAGTGTCGATTGACCAGTGAATCCCATCACCGAAAGGGGCTGGCTTGAATACGATGAGGCCGATGTGCTTGATGAGGTCGATGAACGTGATGTTGTCGATGCGCTTTCGCTGCCACGATTCAATATAGTACCAACAATCCAACAAGTTACAAGAAATAAAACTCCAATGACTGCACAAATGGAATTCACCATCCTTTCTGTTTTTTTCTTTTTCTCCTCCGGGCTCAAAATAACTGGTGCAGGCGTAGGGGTCGCAGTTGTTCCAGACCCAGTGGTTGCACCAGTCCAAGTCGTGTGACCAATTCCTGTAGTTGCACCAATTCCAGAGGTTGAACCAGTCCCAGAGGTTGAACCAGTCCCA
>CAMNGY010000144.1 GCA_946538795.1 uncultured Treponema sp. | reverse complement strand
GGCCTTCCGGTCCTTCTCTACGGCGACAACATCCGCATCAGACAGGTGCTGATAAACCTTGCCAACAACGCGGTCAAATTCACAAACCAGGGCTACGTCAGGATAAGCGTGGACTTTGAGAAGCTGGATGAGGAGCGCATAACGCTCAAAGTCTCGGTCACGGACACGGGTATCGGCATAAAGGAAGAGGACCTTTCCAAGATATTCGAGTCCTTCCAGCAGGTGGACAGCAAGCGGAACCGCAACGTCGAGGGGACGGGCCTGGGCCTGACGATATCGCAGCGGCTGGTCTACCTTATGAACGGAAGCATCAGCGTACAAAGCGAGTACGGAAAGGGTAGCACATTCTCATTCTCTCTGCCCCAGACAGTGGCCAACTGGGAGCCGGCCATGAAGGTCAGGGACACCGAAGGCAAGGTCGCCCTGGGACTTTTCACCAACAAGAACCACAGCGAGCCTTTCCTCAGGGACTGCAAGAGGCTGGGCATACAGGCGATGAACTCCTCCAAGCAGCTTAACCTGGACAACGCTTACAACGCCGCCAAAATCAAGTACGGGGACAACGCGGACTTCTTCGTCTTCTTCGGCGAAAAGCTCATACAGGACGACAAAGCCAAGGCATTCATTGCCGCCCACCCGGAAGTCACGTCTGTGTTCATCGCGGACTTCGTGTCCGAGACCCGCCTGGACATACCGAACCTGCGAATAGTCAAGAAGCCCCTGTCCTGCATGAACCTCTCGATGATCTTCAACAAGGAGAAAGTCTCATTCGCAGGCACGATAGACCATGACGGGGACGCAGACTTCGTGGCACCGGACGCCTGCATCCTTATAGTCGATGACAACACCGTGAACCTGACCGTGGCGGAGGGCCTCCTGGAACCGCTCAAGGTCAAGACCGACACCGCCACGAGCGGCAAAGAAGCGCTCCAGAAAACAAAGGAGCACAAGTACGACATCGTGCTGATGGACCACATGATGCCGGAGATGGACGGCATAGAGGCGACCCAGAAAATCAGGGAGGAATGCACCGACTACAAGGACATTCCGATCCTCGCGCTGACAGCGAATGCGGTCGGGAGCGCGAAAGAGATGTTCATGAAGGCGGGCCTGGACGACTTCATCGCAAAACCCATCGAAGTCCGTGTCCTCATATCCAAGATGAAGCAGTGGCTTCCCAAGGACAAGCTCAAGAAGGTTTCGGTCGATGAGAAGGAGGCCAGCCAGCCGCTGGAGAAGGAGAACCCTCCCCTGCTGGACCCCAAGCTCGTTGACCTGGACACGGCATCGGCTATAAAGCTCGTGGGAAGCGAAAAGATTTTCCTGAAAATCCTCAAGGAATACTACAAGCTCATCCCGTCCAAGGCCGCATCCATCCAGGCCCACTTTGATTCCGCGGACTGGGAGACCTATACGGTCGAAGTCCACGCGCTCAAAAGCTCGTCCAGGCAGATAGGGGCTATGCAGCTGTCTGACATGGCGGCCGCGCTGGAGAAGGCGGGCAAGGCGGGCGACACGGACTTCATACGGGCAAACAACGCCGCCGCGCTGGAAAAATACCTGGCCTATGAGAAAATACTCGCCCCCTACTGCAAGGAAGAGGAGGCCGAATCAAACCAGAAGCCAGAGTGCGACAGCAGGACCCTGCGGGCCGAGTTCGAGAAAGTCAGGCGGGCCGCGCTGGACTTGGACATGGACGCGCTGGAAGCGGCATGCAAGTCAATCTCCGGCTACCGCTACCCGCCGGAGCAGGAGGAGCTTTTGTCTAGGCTGCTTGCCGCCAGCGACGAGCTGGATATGGACAGCTGCGCTAACATAGTGGATGAATGGGACGGAATTCTTATATGACAGGACAGGTCATTGCCTAGTGTGACAGCTCCTCAAGGCTGTCGCCCTTGACCGGCTGGTTGACCGATACGCCGTTCAGGAAAAACACGTCGCCCGCTTGCTGGACACAGCCCAAAATCCTGATGGGTTTTTCTGTGTCCAGTTTCATCATGTAGACGCTCGTTCCGTCTATCGATTGCCGCGTGCGCTCTTCAGAAATGTAGACCCTGACTATTCCCTCAAGGAAAACCTTCGTGTCATATCCTTCAAGGAGGTCAAAAGTGATGCTGCCGTCATCGCCCTGGACGGGATTGGCTATGCGCCCCTTCCACTCCACGTAGCAGCCATCGTAAAGGCCCGGATCCTGCACCACCTGCTTGTAGCTGAAGTTGTCCTTCAATGTCCCGAATGCGGGCTGTTTTTTATAGAGGCTGGAAAGCAAGTCGCTGGCCTTCGCCTTTATGGACTGGGCGGCATTGCTCCGCAGTATCCTGTTAAGCTCCACATGGGCGGCGTTGTCCCGCTCCTTCAATACCAGCTCCAGGGCCTTGTCATAGCTGGACTTTATCTCGACGTCGCTCAGCTGCACCTCTCCAGCAGGGTCCTGGGTTCCGGAAGAATCTTCTCCATGCGCGTCAGTGACAGGCTGGTAGTATGATTTTGAAGGGGAAAGACGTTCCACCTCGGTCAGCTGCATTTCCTGCAGGAACTGGGTCTTCGGATCCACGGGCTTCACCGGCTTTGGGCGTGAGCGGAAATACCCGATCACGAATCCTGCCGAAATGCAGAAGCCCAGCAGCAGGCCCACCAGCACGCAGTTGCGGATAATGTCCGGGTTCATTCCCAGCGGAGGATAAAACCTCTCTATCCTGCCGGAATCGAAGCAGGCCCGTATGATATCGTAGTTATTGTTGGATTTGCGTATGAACTCAAGGGCATCCGAGGCAACGGTGTTGCCGGGGCTCATGCTCTGAATGTCCAGGTAATACTGTACTGCACGATCCGTCTCGCCCCGGCTCAGCAATATCACGGCCTGCCCCAGATACAGCTCCGTACCCTGAACCTTTATCTTGCGGGCTTCCTCATAGTAGTTCCATGCATTGCCGTAGTCCCCCACATAGAGGCAGGACGTCCCCAACGCAAGGTAATACTCATAGGATCCCCCGTAATGCTTCCTGTTTGTCTCCAGGAGGGAGATTGCCCGTGAGAATTTCCTGCGCTTCATGAGCTTCCGTGCGAACTGGATAACCGACTGGGTCATCTCCTAATTTCCCATGCTCCTTAATCTCTCAAAAATTGCGTCAAGCTCCTCGTTCAGGCTCTGCAGCTCCTCACGGTCTATGCTGCCGGCCTCCTCAAGGGACTCAATGTAGTCTATCAAATTCTGTATGTACTCATAATCCAGCTGATCTTCCGTGACAGCCTTTGCGGCCTCGGAAAGAGGCTGTTCTTCCTTCGCAGGAGCGGGTGCCGGCTGATTGTCCGCAGGCGTCTTTGCTTCCTGAACCGGAGCGGGCGACGTCTGCTTGTCCTCAGGAAGTTGTTCTTCCTTTCCAGGAGCAGGCTCCGGCTGATTGTCCGCAGGCGTCGTCTGGCCGGCTTCGGGAACCGCAGTCCCCTGCGTTTCATCCGGGCTTGCCTGACCTGCGGCCGCCTCACCGGGGAAAGGACTTCTGCCAGCTTCCACCGCCTCAATCAGCTCATCACCAGAGGGCAGCCGTCCCGCATACACAGGCTCCACACCTTCGGCCGTGGCGATGTAGAAGGTCTTCACGTCCTGCTGCCCAGGCAGAAGGTAGGCGGTCCTCCAGTTTATTGCCACACCCGAATTGTTGTATGACAGGACAGTGGAGAAACCCTTTCCCTCGTGGGCCTCCGGCTCCCAATAGTCGTAGAGCTTTCCTATCGGCCCCAGCGTCAGGAAATCCGGCTCGGTTATGTCTGCCCCGCAGAACAGGAATTCTATGGCCGCGGACTTGTTCGCGGAGCAAACCCAACGGTCCTGCTTCATGGAATGAAACTGTTTCTGCGTATTCAGCTCGTCAATGGCATACGTTGAAAAGTGCCTGGAAGAGCTTTCGCCCAATATTGTATCAAAAATCGCCTTGCTTGTAAATGTCTGGGGATTTGTCCCCAGATTCTCAGTGTACATACGGATCTTTATGGTATCCTCAAGACCGCCCGCAGTCCCCTCTTCCGGGAAGGTGAAGTCCAAAAGGAAAAATGCCTTGCCCGGTATGGTATAGGCCATCTGCACACCGGCCTCCGTCTGCCTGGCCTCGCTTTTTACGCCCCCCGATCCGTTCAGGAGGTACTCCTTGCGGCCCACGCGGAGCAGGAATGCCGTGGACTTGAAAAAATCGTACGAACTTAAAAGAGCTGTCTCCTTGCCGTCGTCCCGGACGGCGTACAGGCCGAACGATCCCTGGCTGCCGCTCAGGACGGCCTTGACATGCCCCTTCTTATATTCGGCCCTGTCCACTGCAGTGTACGTCCAACCTGTATAGGGGTCGGTCATTGCACCGGATGATGCAGGGGAAACGTCCGTTCCGGCAGGATTTTCGTTTTGGGTATCAGGACTTGGGCTTCCAGGGTCTGAGGGATCAGGGCCGGCCGGGACGGAAGGCTCCGCCTGCCGGTCCGCCTTGTTCCCGCCTGAGAAAATTGAGTCCCGGGAAGTCATAATCTCATCAGCCTTGCTTTCCTGCGCGGAAGCAGGACAAGGAGCCTGCAAAAGCAGCAGGGCGGCAAAGAGAGGAAGACTGCATCCGCAAAGCTTCATAACGCATTTCATCATGGGAATCCTATTCTGACTTGTTGTCACGGGACGCACTGTTCCTTTCGTCCAGGAGCCTCTGAAGCTGCGCCGCCCGAAGCTTCAGCTCAAGCAGCTCCTGCGCGCTGACGCCACCAGCCCTGACCGGCGTGCTTCCGGCATCGTTTTTTGCGGCAGGAACATCTTCCTCCGCCTGGGCCGCCGCCTCATTCTGCTTACGTGCGGCTTCCTCCGCCTGAGCCTTATAGGATGCCAGCTCTGCTTCAGCCTTGGCACGGGCGGACTCTGAATCTGCCAGCGCGTTCTCTGCCTGGGCCTTCCATGCGGCAGCATTGGCCCGCTCCGAATCGGAAGCGGCTTTCTCGCTGGCAAGCAGGGCCTCCAGCTCCCTGATCCTGCTGTTGGCGGCGTCCAATTCCTTCTTCAGGGTGGCTATGTCCGCGCTCTCAAGCCCCTTCAGCTGCCTCTCATAGCTGGCCTTCTGCTCCAGGAAGCGCTCGTTGTTCGCCTTGAGCATGTCAAGCAGCTTCTGCTCCCGCTCCCTCTGGGCTATGGCATCTATCTTGTACTTGGAATCCACGGCCTTCCTGTCGTCCGGGTATACGTCGATTATCCTCTGGAAAAGCCCCTCGGCCATCTGGAAGTTGTAGTCCTC
>CAMNGY010000143.1 GCA_946538795.1 uncultured Treponema sp. | reverse complement strand
CGGAAGCGGCGCGACGCTGACCCGGACCTTGAGCGAGCTCATCGGCGGCACGTCCATGACCGCGACCAGCGAGCTGACCCGGACCTACACCGTCACCGTCTCGTACACCGATACCGAAGGCAACAGCAAGACCGCAAGCGCGGGCGCGTCCGTCATTGTGGGCGGGCCGGTGACAATCCCTGCCTTCACCGTCAGAATCACCCCGCCGGCCTCCTACGACACGGCAATCAGCGTCCCGCCAAGATACGCGCTCATGAACGATGCGGATTCCTTCACCTTTGAGGCCGAACCGCCTGCCGGCGAAAGCTTCCCGGCAGGGACGACGTTCTCCTGGACCATCAGCAAAGCCGGCGCTGGCGGAGGAAGCGGCACTGCAAGCGGCCGGAGCGTCTCCAAAACGCCGGCGGAGCTTGGCGTGACGACTGCCATCGGAACATGGAACGTCACCTGTACGGCATCCAACTCCCGGGCTGCTGCCCCAGTCACGAAGACCGGCATGATGCAGTCCAAGCTCCTTGCGCTTCCGGACTTCATCATACAGCTGGACTCCGTGACAGGCTACAATGCGGACAACAGCTCCGGGGACAACTATGCATTCCTCCCCGGTGCAAGCGGGGCCTTCAACCTCAAGACCGCAATCACGGCGGGAACAGCCATAAGCGGCATGAGCTACAGCTGGTCCGTTTCCGACAACGGCAGCTTCTCGCATACAGGCGACACGTGCACGCTAGCTACATCGGACCTCACCAGCCTGGATTCCAAGACATACGCCAGTCCGGGAAGCTGGACCGTGACCTGCGAGCTGAGCTACGGCAGCCTTACCCCCGTGACAAAGACCTGTACCGTGTCCGCATTCACGCTCTGCATACCGGACCTCAAGCTGACGGACAACACGAGCCTGTCCGTCGTGACGGCTGCAGCCAGCAGTACAAAATTTTACGTGTGGGATGCCGGTACGGATACCCTCTCATATACGGTGGAAACGGACGACCCCGACGGCATCCCCATCCCGACCGGGGTCACGTATTCCTGGACGATAGGAGACTGGTCCGAGGCTAACGGTTCCTCCTCAGAGAGTCCGACCGTAAGTTCCGTCAATACCTCGCCCCTTTCAGGTCCAGACTATGTGGGGACGGCACGATGCACAATCTCCATGGATGGGCTTGGCAGCAAATCCACGCCATCCGTGAGCCTGAACCTGCTTTCGAAGGGAGCCATGCCGATGACCGAGCCGGATGTTACCATATCGGCCGGTTCAGGCTTGACGGAAGCCGCAAGTCTAGTTTTCACAATGTATTCCGACAGTGCATCCCTGAGTTTCACATTCAACGAAGACCAGCCCATTGAAGAAGTCGAGTACCTTGTATCTATGGTAAGGGTCGGAGGCGGTCCTAGTGAAGGCAGCTATACCAAAGAAGAACTGTCTTCCATCTCCCTAAGCACTTTATGTGGATCTTTCCCTCCAGGTACGCATCAGCATTATTTTATACTTACGATAACAGCAAAGTCGACCGTTACGGATGCCTTCAGCGACAGTCCTGCCTGGACGAAAAACATCACAATCATCAAATAACAGCCCTGCCATCACAGCTGCCCCGCCCCTGCCTCCGCATGGAATTTGCCGATTTCCCCTCTTTTTCGCTATATTGTCACTAGAAAAATCTTCTTCCATACATAAAGAGGTCATACGATATGGCAAAGCATCAGTTTCAGACGGAAGTGAACCAGCTGTTAAAGCTGATCATCCACTCCATGTACTCCAACAAGGACATCTTCCTGCGCGAGATCGTTTCCAACGCGAGCGACGCGCTTGACAAGCTCAAGTACCTGACGGTCAGCGACGACAAGTTCAAGGCCATCAGCTTCACGCCCCGGATTGACATCACATTTGACGACAAGGAGAACGTGCTGACCGTGCAGGACAACGGAATCGGCATGGACGAGAAGGACCTGAACGACAACCTGGGAACGATCGCCCGATCGGGCACCAAGGGCTTCATCGAGCAGCTGTCCAAGTCCGGGGCAGACAGCTCCGACCTCATCGGCCAGTTCGGCGTGGGCTTCTACTCCGCCTTCATGGCCGCGAGCAAGATCGACGTGTACACCCGCAAGGCCGGCGGCGACGGCAAGTTCTGGCACTGGACGAGCGACGGGACGAACTCCTACGACGTGGACGAGCTTCCCGCGGATTCCGCCCCCGCCGCCAAGAAGTACGGCTTCGACAAGGCCGAGACGACCGGAAGCGCGATCGAGATGCACCTGAACGACGAGAGCAAGGACTACGCGAGCCGCTGGAAGATCGAGGACCTGATCAAGAAGTACTCCAACCACATCGCCTTCCCGATTTACCTGCACTACACGCAGACCAAGTATGACAAGGACGGCAAGGCCGACGGCAGCGAGAGCAAGGTGGACCAGATAAACAGTGCGTCCGCCCTCTGGCGCAAGAGCAAGAGCGAGCTGAAGGAGGAGGACTACAACGAGTTCTACAAGACCTTCAGCCACGACGGGACCGACCCCCTCCTGCACCTGCACACCCATGCCGAGGGAACCCAGGAGTACACGACCCTCTTCTACGTGCCGCAGGTCGCGCCGTTCGACATGTACCAGGCGGACTACAAGAGCGGGCTCAAGCTCTACGTCAAGCGCGTCTTCATCACCGACGACGACCGCGAGCTGCTTCCCGCATACCTGCGCTTCGTGCGCGGCGTCATAGACAGCGAGGACCTGCCGCTCAACGTGAGCCGCGAGATCCTGCAGCAGAACCGCATCCTTGAGACGATCAAGACCCAGTCCATAAAGAAGCTTCTGAACGAGTTCAAGAAGCTCGGCGAGGACGCGGACAAGCTGCGCGACCCCAAGGATGCCGACGGCAAGGCCCGCGAGCTGACCGAGGACGAAAAGAAGACGCTGGAGAAGTGGAACAAGTTCGTCAAGTCCTACAACCGCCCGATGAAGGAGGGCCTGTACACGGACTATGCCAACCGCGATGAGATCGCCGAGATCGTCCGCTTCAAGAGCACCGACCCGGCGGGCGACGGCGAGGACAAGTGGACCAGCTTCGCCGACTACGTGCAGCGCATGAAGGACGGTCAGAAGGCCATCTACTACATCAGCGGCTCCGACGAGAAGAACCTCCGCGAGTCCCCCCTGCTTGAGGCATACAAGAAGAAGGGCTTCGAGGTCCTGATCATGAGCGACGAGATTGATGACATCGTTATCCCCTCCTACAACAAGTACAAGGACTGGGAGCTCAAGGCCGTCAACCGCGCGGGCAGCGACGATGAGCTGGGCGTGGACAAGGACGAGGCCAAGAAGAAGGAGGAAGCCTTCAAGCCCGTCCAGGAGAAGATAAAGAAGGCCCTGGGCGACCGCGTCAAGGACGTAGTGCTCTCCAAGCGCCTTTCCGACAGCCCCTCCTGCGTCGTCATCGACGAGAACGACCCGTCCATCCAGATGGAGCGCATGATGAAGGCGATGGGACAGGGCAACCAGTCCCTGGTCAAGCCCATCCTTGAGATCAACGGTGACCACGCACTGGTCAAGAAACTGGAGGGCCCCGTCGCCGACGACTTCGTCGCCCAGGTGAGCGAGGTCCTGCTGGACCAGGCCCTGCTGATTTCCGGCGCGGAGCTCAAGGACCCGGCGGACTTCGTCAAGGCGATGAACTCCCTCCTGTCCAAGTAGAACTTATATAGAAGAAAACTTCCTGCCCCGCTGTCACGGCGGGGTCGGGCCTCCCTTCCGGCCTCCGGGAGGGGGCATTTTTTGTGGAATCCCTGCACAAAATCCAGAGGTATGCTATAATAGCACTGATTCTTGGACGGAGGTGTAAATATGTCGGCAACGGCTTTACGGCAGGAAGTTATGGACTATGTGAGCGAGCTTGACGATGAAAGTACGCAGCTTGTGCTTGTCTTTGCCCGGTCGCTGGCAAAGAACAGGAGCGGACTTTCAAATTCCAAAACCCCGCAGCAGAGGGCCGAGGCTGCTCAGGCGTTTGCAGACCTTGAGGGCATGAGCTTCAGCGTAAAGGGTGAGGTCAGCCTTGACGGCAGAGCTGAGAGAGCAGCCAGCCTTTGGAGAGAGTATGAAAGTCTTTCTTGACACAAACGTGCTGATTGACTACCTGCTGAAAAGGGAGCCGTTCTACGGGGATGCCAAGAAAGTCTTCGAGATGTGCCTGTATAAAATTGATGGGTTCGTGACCCCTCATTCGCTGATTGACGTTTTTTATATGCTCAGCGAACGGACGGATGCCCCTGCCGAATACTGTCGTGGCACACTCTTGAAGCTCCGCTCCGTGCTGAACGTCGTCGGAGAGGATGATACCACAGTTTTTGCGGCGGCACGCAACACGGGCTTCCCCGATTTTGAGGATTCTATGCAGCATGAGTCTGCTTTGTCTGCCGGAACGGATTACATCATTACGAGGAATCCGAAAGACTTCAAGGATTCAAGAATTCCTGTCTGCTCCCCTGCGGAGTTTCTGGTTCAAATCGAGAAAAAATAACCTTGTTGTGCCCTGCCCTCCCCCTTCCGGCCTCCGGGAGGGGGACAATTGAGCTTGTATCCAATTTCTGATACACTCTCTTCCGTGGAATGTCCTACGCCCTTACAGCAACCGGGAGAGTTTGTCCTGACAACAGCCGGGCTCATTGATTTCGGAGAAATTTCAACGGACATCGCTCTGAGCATAAAGCGGCAGGCTGGGAAAATCAGGCTGAGGGTTGGGAAGCAAGTAAACGGCGAAAAAGACAATTACGGAGAACAACACATAAATTGACAACATGGCAGCCTATATCTGCATAGAGCAAAACGGTGATGAGAACGATTTCTATGACATCAAGACCATATCACCAGCGAACGACCGCTTCTTTAAAAGAAAGAAACGGCTGTGGAAAGACCACCGCCGTTCAGATAATGAGCAGGAAAGCACGCCAAACCTTCAGCATCAGCCCCCTCGCGAATTTACGGGCAACCCATTGGAGGAAATATAACCCTCCCCCCAATTATTGTCAAGACCCGCTCTCGCCTTATTCCGGCCTCCGGGAGGGGGACACCCACTGAAATCCCTTCATTTTTCGTGCAAATTCCGCCCTTTTTCATGAAAATTCCCGCCATTCCCCCCAAAAACTCTCCGTTTGGGTAGGTTACAAGAAAAAAAATCCGTGCTACAATGGTTTTGACTGGCTTTCAGGCCCCTGTGGGCCCCCCGGCCATACGCATGCAGAAGGCCCCTTGTGGATTGGTCATAAACATGCAGACGG
>CAMNGY010000142.1 GCA_946538795.1 uncultured Treponema sp. | reverse complement strand
GGACTCCATCCCGCTGGACGCGCGGGGCGACGAGCCTCTGGACTCGGGGCATTCCCCTCAGGAATCCGCGAAAGCCGTACTTGGGATCCTTGGCAAGGACGATGCAGCATCCATAACTTTGGCCGATATAGGCGTGACCGACAGGCTGTTCGCTCCTGACGTGCTGAACGGGGACGGGGTTCTGCCCCCTCAGGCCGTGCAGGACGAATTCTGCGCGGGAGTCGTGAAGGAAATAGTAGCGTGCACCGGCGGAAAAGAGGACATAAGCAAGGAGCAGGGAACTGACCGCGAATGCTCAAAAGCCTTCTTTGACGACCTGAGGGCCATACAGAAATGGAGGAACGACGCCAAGGAGAAAGAGGCGGACATCTTCTTCCTGGGAGAAGAAACCGATGCCGCGGCCCAGGCGTACAAAGCGGTGGAAAGCAAGGTTGACGACTTCTTCATGCGCTGCTCGTTCGCATCCTATGACGACAGCATGGCCGAAGCCCTGCACAAAAAAGAGGAGGATGCCATAGTCGGGGCGGGCAGCCTGTCCCCGGAGCAAAAGGAGCAGTTCGGCGAGCTGCTGGAGGAACTGCCCCTCGCATCCTGCAAGGCGGACAGCCCTCTCCCCCTGGACACGACGGTGAACCCCGCCTGGCAAGACAGGATCCGCGCCTTCACGGAGCTTGTGGTGAACAAGATATACGGCGTGAAGGGGCAGTCAATCACCAAGCAGGGCTGGCTCAAGATAAAGGCGAAGTTCGCCCCCTACCTGAGCTGGTATGCCTCCCGCCCGGAGAATTCCGCGGCATCGCTCAGCATGGACAGGGTAAACGAGATCCTCTCTTCCGAGGCTGAGGCCATAATAGGCGAGATGCTCGACGAGGAGGAGAAGCAGCCCCCCATCGCCATGGCGACCGTGGAGCTTAAGAAGATGCTCCTTTACAGGAGAGACTTCGTGCGCCTTCTGCGCAACTACGTTTCCTTCGAGGACTTCTACAATCCGAAGAAGCCGGCCGTATTCCAGTGCGGAACCCTTTACATAGACGGACGCTCGTGCAGCCTGTGCTTCCGCGTGACGGACGTGGCCAAGCATGCGGCCATGTCGCCCCTTTCCCAGTGCTACCTGATGTACTGCGACTGCGAGCGCAAGGAAACCGGCGAGAAGATGCAGATTGCGGCCCTGCTGAGCGCGGGCAACAACGACAACATCCTGGTCGGGCGGAACGGGCTTTTCTACGACCAGAACGGCAACGACTGGGATGCGACGGTAGTCAAAATCGTGGACAACCCGGTGAGCATACGCGAGGCTTTCTGGAGCCCCTACAAGAAGCTGGCCCGCCTCATTCAGGAAAAGATTGCGAAAAGCGCGGCAAACGCGGAGAGCAAAGTCTCCGACAAGATGGCCGGGGCGGTGGAAAAGCCCAAGGATGCGGCCGCAAGCGCGGCGGCAAACGTCGCCAACACAAAGAAAACCGATGTGGGGACCGTGGCGGCCATAAGCGTAGCCTTCACGGGAATAGCCACGGTAGTCGGCGGCCTCCTGCAGGCTTTCCTGGGCCTTGGCTTCTGGATTCCCCTGGGCATACTCGGAATAATCCTTGCCATCTCTTTCCCTTCCATGCTCATAGCCTGGTTCAAGCTGCGGCAAAGGAACATAGCCCCCATACTGGACGCATCCGGCTGGGCGGTCAACGGGAACGTGAAAATAAACATACCGCTCGGGGCGACGCTGACGGAGCTTCCTGTCAGGCCGGAAGGGTCAAAGCTGGACAGCTACGATCCCTTCACGCAGAAGAAGTTCCCCATAAAGCGGGTGATTCTCTGCATCGTCCTGCTTGCCCTGCTCGTCACAGCCTTCGTCCTTGTCATGCGGGCCCCCAACGGACTGCAGGGACTGCTGTCCAGGGCAATGACTGCCGTCAGGGTAATCGCGGGAAAGTTCAGCTTCGCAAACTAGCCGCAGCCCCGGCGAAACCCGCCGTGCCCGGTGTCTTGCCGGATGCGGCGGTCGCATTTTCCCGTACAAGGCCCGTACATTTTATGCGCCAGCGGATGAAAACCCGCCGTGACCGGTGTCTTGCCGGATGCGGCGTTTTTTCTGGCGCGGCGGGCGTATTCACTCTCACACGGCGGACGCAATCCTTTGGTACGGCCGCCGTTTTCCTTGCCGGCAAGAAATGAAGTTACCCCCCCCTAACTACATTACATTTTTTCCTTGCATTATCAATTGACCTTGAGTATAATGGAAGATATGGATGAAAATATTCTGTTTGTCGCCGGCGACCCCGCAAACTTTCTCGTGCAGACCCTCATCTCCGCGCTCAAGAAGGAGAACTATCAGGTTACGTTCTGCACCGCAAACGGCAGCATCATTCGGGATATGCAGTCCCACCCGGACTACGTTCAACCCGACATAATACTCGTGTTCCTAGAAGACATCGAGAGCACCTTCAGCGATATATTCCCGACGCTCAAAAACCTGATGGGCGATGAGCGCAAAAAATTCTACCTCATCGGCCAGCCCTCGGAGATTTCCCATGCGAAGGAGTACATCGAGGAGGCCCTGATTACAGGTGTGGTGGAGCGGCCCGTTACCTCCGAGAAGGTCATAGGCATGATCCGCACGAACAGCTTGAATTACGTTATCTCCCCTACGGAAAAGACCTATGCCCTGGATCCCAAGAAAAAGACCCTCCTAATAGTGGACGATGATCCCGTGTACTTGGGTGCGCTCAAGTCGTGGTTCATCAAGTTCTACAACGTCATAGCCGAAGGAATTGGCACGGACGCGATCAGCGCGGCAAAGCAGAACCACATAGACCTGATGCTGCTGGACTACGAGATGCCCCTCATGTCAGGGCTGGAAGTCTACAGGTCTCTGAAACTGGAACCAAAGACCGCAAGCATACCTGTCATATTCCTTACCGGAAACGACAGCAAGGATGTGGTCAAGGAGATTCTGATTGAAAAACCTGTCGGGTACGTCCTGAAGACGACCCCCCCAATGGTCATCATACAGAAGGTCATGAACTTCTTGAACCCGCCCACGCCGACATTCATCAAGAAATAGCCGCGGATCACGACGAATGGACTTCACCGCACCCGAAGCCAGGATTCTGGCCGTAGACGACCAGGAGATAAACCTCATGGTGCTGGAAAGGCTTCTCTTGCCCACCCAGGCGCAGTTAGCGACCGCCACGGGAGGACAGGAGATGCTGGACTTGTTGTGCAAGGAAGCCTATGACCTGGTGCTTCTGGACCACGTTATGCCAGCGCCGGACGGGCTTGAGGCTTTCCGCATGTCCAAGACGCTGGAAGGCAACTTGAACAAAGACACACCGTTCGTCGCGCTGACTGGAAACGACATAAAGGCAGAGGATGCGGATCCGTCCCTCAGCCCCCACGAGGCAACGCGGGCCTATTATAAGGGCGAGGGCTTCGCTGATTTTCTTCCCAAACCAGTCCTGCCGGAAGAACTGGAAAGGATACTTCTTTCCTTGCTGCCGGAAACAAAGCTTATCAGAAAAGACAGTCCGTCCCCAAAGCAAAAAGGACTTTTTGCCCGTGCGAGCAAGGTTCTGGAAGCCACAAGCAGCCAGGAAGCCCAGGCACCCGCCGCAACTTCGGCAACGCCAGCAGGAGAACCATCGGACGGTCCCCTTGCAACCCTGGATACGGGCAAGGGCCTCGCTTTTTCAGGCGGAGATGAGCAGATGTACAGGCAACTTCTCAAGAACTGGTCCGACGCATATATGGAAAGCGGCTACACCATACAGAAGAGCGCGAAAGACGGAGACATGAACGCCCACCGCATTGCTACCCATTCGCTCAAATCCAGCTCCCGCATGGTAGGGGCGCTCATCCTTGGAAACATGGCGGAAAAAGCCGAGCACGCGGCCCGTGACGGGGACCTGGACTTCGTGAGGGCAAACGTTGCGGACCTGCTTGCAGAGTACGGCAAGGCTGTGGAAGCCGCAAGCACATACCTTTCGTCCTGATTTTGTCCGGTGGCCAGGCGCCAGGCAGCTGCACCACGAAAACGGGACCGCTTGAATCAAAGCTCTTTTTATCCCCAACACCTGTTTCAAAAGCCGGTTGAGCCAAAGTCGGGGAACTTCTTGAACCAGCCTCCTCAGCTTACATATCCTCCGCTTTAATGCAGAAAAACTTTATGCCTTCCCCCTTGAACTTGTCCTTGACACCCTTCATTACGGCTTTGACCGCAGGAACGGACGAGTCCTCGACATAGCTGATCATGAGGAAGTTCGTCTCAGGCCAGGTAGGTGTCCCCAGCTTGCGGTCCTCGCCCCCGCGGCCATAGACAAGTGGAACAGTCGTATAGAGAATGCCCGGAACATACTGCTCCAAGGCCTCTGTTATGTCGTCCTCCACGGACTTGTTCGCTATTATCTCTATCCTGTACATTCCTCTCTCCTAGCGGTCTGACAGGGGCTTATACGCCACGAAACTTCCCGCCGACACTTTCTTGTCATTCGCGACGGACGGCCGGGAAGCTATGCGGTTCATCCTCTTGAAGTTCGCTATGTGGTGGTCATTGGAAACAGCATTGTCCTTCTTGGGCATGACCTTGCAGATTGGCGCCGACGCCGCTGTGGCCGCTGGCGCCGCTGTGGCCGCCGGCGCCGCTGTGGCCGCTGGTGCTGTTGTGGCTGCGGGCACCGCTGTGGCTACCGGAGCTGTTGTGGCTGCGGGCACCGCTGTGGCTGCCGGAGCTGTTGTGGCCGCTGGCGCAACTGCAGGGCTGGCTTTAGGCCGGACCACTGACTCCGCAGAAGCAGGCTGAACAGCATCATTTGCCGGCCCCTGCAGTCCTTCATCTGAAGGGAACGGTTCGACCGGCTCCGGTTCAGGCCGGGCCACAGTGACAGAACTTACTTTAGGCACGTCCATCGGTTTTGTCGGAACCTCAGAAACAGGGGCCTTTGTTGTGGCCGCCGTTGCCGGCTCAGGGGCCGCCAAGGCTGATTCCACCAAGACAGACGGTTTGGCCCAAATATCATCTTCCTGACGGCCTTCAGAATTCTCTGCACCTTCCGCCGGGGTACCCCCAGCTTTACCGGGCACATCCGGCCATATATCCTCATCCATATCAGCAATCTCAGGCTCAGACTCTGGTTCTGAAATAGGGAACGAAAGGGCAGGTGCCACCTCCGGCTCATCTGTGGTGGCCGCTGGCACTGCTGTGGCCATCGGCTCCCCTGTGGCCGCCGGCTCCTCAAGGACGGACAGCTCCTCTTCAGGGACGGATTGCTCGACAGGTTCCGGGGCCGGCTCCTCAAGGA
>CAMNGY010000141.1 GCA_946538795.1 uncultured Treponema sp. | reverse complement strand
TTGGCTAGGGCCTCCTCTTTCTGCCCCCGCCCCTTCGTATTTGGCTAGGGCCTCCCCTTTCCGCCCCGCACCCCTTCGTATTTGGCCTGCGATTCCGTATTTCCCATAAATCTTCCGCAAGTTGCAAAGTGGACACAAATCTTCCGATTCATTATTATCAATAGTATAAGAAGACAAGGATGCAAGGATGAAAAAGCAGCTCGTATTTTCCAAAGACGGAAACCTTTACTTGGATACGGGGATGACGCAGGACGCGTTCTCCAAGGCCCGGATTATGGACCGGCTGGGGGAGAGGGGAATCAAGGCGGAGCGGACGGAAGACGGCGGTACGGAAACCTGGGCTTTCTCCAAGTGGTCCTTCTCGGGCACCAAGATGCCGGATAAGTCCGTGCTGCTTGAGGGCTTCCTTTTCAGCGGGCTGCCGCTCTCGTACTTCTTTGACAAGGACAGCAAGGAGAAGGAGTTTCTGGCGGGAGCGAGGGTCTGTTCCGCGATTGAGGCTGCCATATCACAGGGCCTGAATCTTCCGCGCGTCGGAGCCGGAGGAATATTTATATCCGCTGACTTTGAGAGAATTCTCTTCCTTCCGGAAAAGCTTTTTGACATGGCAATCAGTTGCCTTTCGTCAGCCGCTGGTCAGGGAGCCGAAGAGCCGGACCTGGCCGGCAGTTGCCAGGGCTTCTATATAAACAGACTGTTGGACGGAGATGCGGCTTGCGCTTTCACGCAGGCGGTCATAGCTTACAGGCTTCTGACCGGGGGCTTCCCTTTTACCGAATGCGAGGAGTCGAGAAGGGAAGAGGACATCCGCGACAGAAACTATGTCCATATTGCGCACAAGGTCTGGGGGCTTGATACGGAACTTGCCCGGCGCATAGATCAGGGCTTGCAGCGAACTGTGGAATTAAAAGGCCCGGGCAACAGGAATTCCGGAGGGGCGGGCAAAACGGTTAATCCCCCGGCCTCAAAAAAGCCGTCCCCTTTCCCTTTGGCAACCCTGTACAGGGAGCTGGGGCTGACGGAAAGCGGGAACATTGCACCCGACGGAAACCTGATCGGCGTGATACGCAAGTCCAACGTTTCCCACGAGGAATTTGACCGCATTGCAAAAAGGGAGCGGGCGGGCTTTCTGTCAGCCCTTGCCAGGCGCCGATGGGTACGCAGGCACAGGAGCATGCTGACCCTGCTGGCTGTGGGTATGTTTGCTCTGGCTGTCGTCGCGGGGATATGCGTCGAGACGTCAATGTCCCGGCCCAGCACGCGGGGCTTGTCGGAAATTCAGACGGCTGAGATGTTCTACAGCGCTTTCAATACCATGGACGTGCTTTCGGCTCAGGCAAGCGCGACAGGAAAGGATTCCGGGGCGGTCATAGATGCGATGAGCGCATACTACGTCACCACAAAGTCCCGGGCCAGCTACTACAGCGATTATAAGGCAACAAGCCCGGCGGAATGGCTTTCTTTCAATAATGGGGGAGCCTTTTCCATGTACGGTATAAGCCAGTTTTTTATCGGAAATAAAAAGGGAGAGATATTCTTCACTGGCCCGGCCAGAAGGGATGCTCCCCGTCCGGTCGGGGAGTCTGCGGGCGCTGAAATCAAAAAAAACGCGACAAAGAAACTGGAGGTCTCCTATTACTTCATATATGGAGGAAACGCAGAGGACGGAAAGGAAACCGTACAGGCTTTGAAGAAGACGGATACCGTCACGCTCAGCTACAAGGGAGGGCGCTGGAGGATTACCGGCCTGGAGCAGCAGGAAGGGCCGTCCTATTCTGTGGACAAGGATGTCTTCTACGCGGACTACAAGGCCGCCTTCGACGCGAGCGGGCAGGACCCCGTGAAGGCTGCCGACTCCATCAGGGGCAAGTACGTCTGGCTTCCGCTGGGCTCGGAAATCCTTCAGGGAATAGAGAAGATAAAATCGGATTATTCCTAGGGAAACACCGTCATGATGCTGTTATGCTAAGACAAGGCGGACCATTTGCCTCCCTTCAGCTCGTAGACTTTGGTCTCGCTGTGGACGTAGTTCTTCCATGGCTCGCCGGGCAGGAAGGTGCAGAACAGCTGTTCATAGTCCGGCAGCATGGCGGTCATCCTCTCCCTCTTGCCGGGATCCAGCTCCAAAAGCACGTCGTCCATCAGCAGTACGGGCTTGCGCCTTGTCTCCTCGGTGAAGTATACGGCCTGTGCCGTGCGCAGCACCAGGGCGACCAGACGCCTCTGTCCCATCGACGCTCCGGGGATGAAAGGCTGCCCGTCCTTCTCGAATTCTATCCTGTCGCGGTGGGGGCCTGACATCGTGGTTCCGAGCTTGGCGTCCACCTGCCGCATGTCACGCAGGCGGGCCATCACGTCGTCTATAGATGGCAGGTTCGCGTCAGCGAGAAGTCCCTCCTCCGCGCTGTCACCCATGGTTTTCTTCCAGGAGGGGATGTAGCGGATTGTTACGCCGGGAAGTCCTGAGACTTCCTCGTACAGGCGTGAGAAGATGCCCCGGAACTTGAAGATGGCCATCTTGCGGCGTTTCTGGATTTCAAGGCCGTTCTGTGCCAGCTGCAGGTCGTAGCTGTCCAGCAGGGCGAAATTCCTGTCTTTCAGGCAGAGGTTCCGGCTTTTGAGCACCCGCCTGTAGCGGCGGGACAGGTCTATGTAAAGCACGTCGTACATGGACAGGGTCTGGTCGATGAAGAATCTCTTGCGCTCGGGAGAGCCTTTCGCGAAGTCCAGGTCGTCATGGTTGTAGAGGACGCAGGGCATGGCGGACACCAGCTCCTTGCGGTCCCGGACAATCTTGCCGTCCCTCTCCATCTTCTTCTTTCCCCCTTCCAGGCTTATGAAGGAAGTGTGACCCTCATCGCCTTCCCCCCGGTATAGGGTTCGCACTGACATGCAGGACTCCCCGTTCCTGACCATCTCCCCGTCTAGGTGGGTGCGGAAAGATGAGCCGTAGGAGGAGAAGTAGAGGGCCTCCAGCAGGTTGCTCTTGCCCTGCCCGTTCTCGCCCGTGAAGAAAACCTCACGGGCAAGCAGGTCCATCGTCGAATTGTCCAGGTTCCTGAAGTTTACCGTAGAAAGCGAACAGAATGGCATTTCTTCTCCTTGCTAAAAAAGCTCCCCCTCCGCCGGGAAGCCCGGGGCGGGGCGTGCGGGGGCCTTCCTCTCATGGCTTATTCCGGAGCCAGATATCTCGCTGAAACCGCCCGCAACTGGCGCGACCGCAATCTTCTGGTCGAATTCCCTTATGACGGCATCCACATGGGTTATTATGCCCAGCATCTTGCCTGACCTTTGCAGCTGCTTGAGGGCATCCACCGCCTGTGTCAGGGGCCTGCCGCTCAGTGTTCCGAAGCCCTCGTCCAGGAAAAGGGAGTCCACGCTGACGCTCTGGCTGGCAATTTCCGCTATGCCCAGGGCGAGCGACAGGCTTATGATGAACTTTTCGCCTCCGCTCATGTTGGACACGGGACGGGCCTCGGTTTCCCCGCTGAAATTCGCATCCTGTACCATGAAGTCCACACTGCCGGACACTTGCGCAAGCTGGTAGCGGCCCGTTATGTCCATAAGGTAGCGGTTGGCCCTGACAAGGAGCCTCTGGAAAGCGAGCGACTGGACAAAGACTTCAAGGTCACTGCCGTCTGCCTTGCCGACAAGGCTCCTCATGACTTCCCATCTGCCGTTTTCCTCCCTGGCCTTCTCATAGGCGGCCCGGAGCTTCTCGGTGGAAGCCTTGCAGCTGTCGTTTTCGGTCAGGATCTGCTTGACCTTGCCTATCCTTTCCCTCCCCGAGGATACAATGTCCTCAAGCTCCTTCTTGCGAATTTCAAGCTCTTCGAGGGGCTTGTCCGTCTTGTTCAGGGCAAGGCAGTCCTGCAGGGCCTTGTCGGAAGCCTCCAGCTTGGTGCGGCTGCTTGTATCCCTTTGTTTGAGTTCCTCGGCCTTGGTGCGGAGCGTGCCGTACATGCTCTCGTCCCTTATGAACGCGAGGTACTCCTCCTCTCCCGCAATGCCGGACTTGGCAATCGCGGAGCGGAAACTGTTCTCCGCCGCCTCAAGTTTGGTTTTGGAAGCGGCAAGGCTTTCTTCCAGCTGCTTGACCTGCCCTTCACGGGCTGCCTTCTGCTGGCGAAGCTCGTTGCATTCCCCGTCGGCGGCGTCTTTCTGTTTGCGGAGCAGGCCGGCCTCCCTGGTGAGCGAGGCTTCCTCCTTGCTCACGTCCTTGTCGCCGAAGAGCTTGTTCCTCTCGCATTCCAATATGGAAAGTTCCTGGAGGGCAAAGGAATGTTCCTTGCAGGCTTTGTCCGCGGAGTCCTTAAGGCCGTCAATGTCAATGGAGTCAAGCCCGGCCTGCTTGCCCTGGATGACTTTATCCAGCTGTATCTTGTTCTGGCTCTTCTCTTCGAAGGTCCTCCTTTTGCCCTCAAGGGCTGACAGGAGCGTGGCGAACGCGGAGCTGAGGGCTGCCTTATCCCTGGCCGTCCGTATGCTGCCCATATCCGCAAGCCCCCGTACACCCTGTACAATAGAAAGAACTTTGTCAACATTCTCGTTCTGCTCCCGCATGAGGGTTTCTATTTCCTGACCGTACATGCCTATTCCCTGTTCCTGCAGGCCCAGCTCCTTGTCATCATCCTGCAGGGCATCCCGTGCCTCGTCCATTTCCCGGCTGAGCGACTGTATGTCGGAAGCAAGCCCGCGCTCCTTTTGCCCCAGTCCGCGCTCTGCCTGCCCCAGTCCGGCCCCCGCATGGTCATGGCCGTCGTCCACGGACGTGTGCGACAGGGAGCCGCAGACGGGGCAGGGTTTGCCTTCCTGAAGGCCTTCCCTGATTATGCGGGCAGCCGAGGCGTACTCGCGGGAGATAAGTGCCCTGAGCTTGCTGTCCGCGACGGCAAGCCTCTCCTCGTCTTCCTGCCTTTTTGCGAGGAGCCTTGTTTTCTCTGCCTTGGCACGGTTCAGCCTGTCCTGTTTGTCGGCCAGCTTGCCCAGCCTGTCCAGGCAGTTGTCCCTGAGCGACAGGACGGAGGATATAATAGAAGAAAGCTCGCTGTCCCCGGCATTGTCCGAGAGGTATGAGTCCGCCTCCGAAAGCTTTCTGCGGAAGGCCCCTAGTTCCTCCTGCAAAGTGGCCTGATCGGACATGGCCTTTGCCAGCTTGATTTCGCAGTCTTCCTTATGTGCCTGGGCTGACCTCTCTTTCTGGGCGCAAAGGCGGAGTTTTCCGTCCATCTCCCGGACCTGCTCCCACAGGGGACGGGCCCGCTCCAGTTCCGCCTCTTTTGCGTCGCAGGCTTCCACACCCTT
>CAMNGY010000140.1 GCA_946538795.1 uncultured Treponema sp. | reverse complement strand
AACCGCCGCCCTGCCGCATGAGGCAAGAAGGGAGATGGCGAGGACAAAGAGCGAAAGCAGCGCACGAGGCACGGCCACAAGGCCGCCCCTGCCCTTCCCCGCGCCCCGCCTTCTTGCCCCCGCGAGGAACAAAGGCATCCCCGTACCGTTCAGTCTCATTTCGTCCAGACAGGGGCGTATGATGCGCCCGTCCGCTGTCCGGCATCCACTCCCACAAGGCAGCCTTCAATCCAGAAAGGCTCGTAGTCCTTCATGTCCTTGACCGGTTCGGCGTAGACGATCGCCTTCCACTCCTCGTCGCTCATGCGGTTTGACTGCGGCCCGTAGAACTCGTAGTAGCTGGGCACGTAACCCACGGCAATGCGCTTGCCGCCCTGCCCGTCGTTGAGCGGGACATAGAGGCGGTAGGGAATGCCGACACCGACTTCCAGGCAGGTTCCGCCTGCGCTCGTATACACATCCGCAACGCATGCCATCTTGAGCTGGTCGGCATCATCCACGTAGCTGTCATAACCCGGCTTGACGAGGAGGGCAAGCTTTTTGGAAACCGTGCGGATCCAGAGATTGTCTTCCGGCGTGACGGGCTGGTCCTTGCTTTCCAGCGTCGCGATTTCCAGCGCCTTGCCGTACAGTTCCACCAGGCCGACCAGCTTGCTCCTGGCGGCATCGTCCAGAAGGCCGAAGGAGTCAAAGCACTCGTAGAGCTTCTGGACGGAACGCAGGCTGTAGCTGTAGAAGGGCAGGTTCGGCTCGATGTAGCTCGCGGGAACCGGCAGGGGGAGCGTGCGGAAGGTTGGGTCCATGTCATCGCCGCCAGCCCGTTCCGCATACACCTGCTTGACGTAGAGAATCGTGTCGTGGCGCAGTTCCGCCCAAGTGGAGTGCGCGGAGTTCAATGCCTTGACGTTCCACAGGGGGGACTCGGTGAAGTAGTAGCCCGCCCCGGCCTCAAAGCGGGCCTGCGTCCGTATCTGGGCAAGGACGTTGTTGTAGTAGGTCTGGGTCCAGAAGTCATCGTCCTGGGAATCAAAGAAAGCCATGTTCTTATCCAAAATCCGCTTGAGCTCCTGCCCGCCCTGGTAGCCGCCTTCCTCGCTCTCAGGCTCGATGTAGTCCGTCTGCGCGAAGATGTGGTCCGCAACGTTGGAGCCGAAGGCCCGCATGACATCCAGGCCGCGCACCAGGTCACGCACATAGAGGCGGGGGGCGCAGACCTGCTGGTGCACGTAGGAGTCGTAGGTGAATCTCTGGCCCATGAATCTCCATCCCATCGGCGGGTTCCCCTGCTTGTCCGAGACTCCCGTGTTGCCGCTGATCAGCGGGGGGCGGAGATTCTGGTTGAAAAGCTCCATTATCGCGTAGATGTTGTCCGTGCTGCTGACCCAGCTCCCGAAGTCCGCGATTCCCTGCTCCTTCCAGAGGGGGAGCACGTCGCTGAAGCCAAGGTCGTCCGACATGCCGATGAGGGTCGTGATGGGGTCAAAGAGGGCCTGCCATTCGGTGTACAGGTCGGGTCGGTCCTTTACCGTGTCGATGATGAAGAGGGCAATCGGCTCCATGATGAGGCTCTCGCGCCTGTTCTCCGGGTTCGTTGACTGGGCAATCGTGAAGTGGATGCGGCCGTACCACATCTGGGCGCGGAAGTATGCCTCAAGGATGCCGTTCTTGGTGTAGTGGCCGCGCGGCTTGTACTGGGAAAAGTCCTCTATCGTATGGAAGAGGGCCGTTTCAGCGCCGGAGGCTTCCATCACCTGCTTGTAGTCGGCCCGGACTCCCTCGCTGTATTCGTTTATGAAGGAGGAAAGGTCCGGTTCCACGTACTTGTACTCGTTCCGCCAGCTGTCCTCGTCCGGTACTTTCTGCGGGGCGGAGCGCAGGACAAGCTCGGGCACCTGGAAGTAGGCGACTGCCTTCTCCTTGATGGCATCGGGCACGTCCGTCCGTTCGCTGAGCGCGGCAATGAACTTCTGCGTCAGCGTGAGGAGGCGGGGGGCAAAGTAGTTCTCCTCGGTGTCCTGCAAAAGGGTATCGAATATGCGGTGCTGGCTGTGACTGAAGAGGTCGGTCGTGACGAACATGGGGCTTGTGGACGGTATGTCCTGGTACGCGTCGATGAGGTCGTCGGTCCTGAGCCATATTTCGCCCGGCTTCGTCTTCTGGATGGCGAGCCTGGCGTTTTCCAGCGACTCCTGCACGCCGGGTGCGAGGGGGTTGGTGCCTGCATACGCATAAAAGTCCTCCAGCTTTCCGCCAGACTTGTAGAGCTGCGAGTACATCTGTAAGGTCGCGTAGTCCTCAGCATTGAAATACACATTGTAAAGGTCCGCGCCGAAGACATAACCTTCCTTGCCGTCCCAACTGACCTTGTAGAACCAGTTGTAGTTGTCCTGGAAGAGGAAGAAGCCGTACGACATCTCGTACCATTCGTCACCACCGCTGCGGATCCTCTCGTCCTTGTACTCAAGGATGGTCCCGATTGGAATCGGCTCGCCTTTGACGTTCTCCGGGTCCTTGAGCGTGGCCCGCACGGTATCATCGCCGTCATATTCAGCATTCTTCTTTTCAAAGCTGAATGCGTCCGCACTGTACAGCTGGGCCTCGTTGCTGGCAACCAGCTTGTAGCTTTTTGCCGGGCTGTCGTTCTTCTCAAATGCCTTGAACGCGAAGGGGTCCTTCAGGTAGGCGGCATGGGCGTCCGTGTGGTAGTCCCCGGACAGGGGCTTGAAGTCAAACTGAATGCCGGAAGCTCCCGTTTGTACGGCAGGAGCGGCTTCCTCCGCCTGCGGGGCCGGGGCTTCTTCCAGCTGAGGGGTCTCCACAACCGGCTCCTCTGCGGCGGCTTCCTTCTTTTTGCAGGAAACTAAACCCGCTGCACAGACTGCCAGCAGGGTCATCATGATGGCCGGGACTAATGCCGGACGGGACTTCTTCATATATTCCTCCAGTTATACGGCAGAGTATAGCATAAAACAGCTTGCCTGTCTCGCCCGGATTAACAGCTCGTCCTAGCCGAGGACATAGCTTCATTCCCGTTTTCTATGCTATAATGCGCTTGTGAAACGCATAGTCCGTTTGCTTCTCACTGCCTGCCTCCTCCTGTACGGACTGGTCTCCTGCGCACCGCCAGCCGCCCGGCCCGTGTACTTCCTGAGCGACCGGCACGGCCTGAGCTTTCCCGTAGTGCAGGACTGGTGCATGAAGACCGGCTGCAAAACGCTCGTGCTTCTGGACCAGCACAACGACATCAACGCGGATTCTTCCATAATCCACAGCTACGACTGGGCGGGGCAGCTCGTGGACAGGGGCCTTGTCAGCGAGGTCTTTTGGGTCTGCCAGTATGAGGCCACAGACCTGGAGCTTCTGGCCAAACGGCGCTGGCTTGAGGACAACACCCGGAACAAGAGCGAGGAGAACGCAAGGCGGGTGATGGAAGCCTTTCACATCGTGGACTTTACGGGATTCCGTAAGCTGAGGCTCCCAAAGCCCTACGCGGTCAGCGTGGACCTGGACCTGTACGATGCCGCGCGGGAAAGCCCACCCGATGGCGTGGCGGAATCCGATTCTGTCCGCTTCATCCGCGAAACATGCGCCTTCCTTCGGGCCGAACGCTGCCCCCTCGTGACCGTCTGCCTTTCCGCCGCCTACCAGAAAAATCCCGGTTCCGCATGGAACTACCTTGAGGCTTTCATGCGGGACTCCCCCAGGACAGCCCGCTGGCTCTTTGCGGGCGGGGACTTCGGGGAAAGGGAAGAAAGCCGGGAGGACCTTGCGGCCTTTTCCCGCTGGAAAAACGAGCCAGAGCTTTTCCAACGCTACCAGTGCGGCTTCTACCGGGGGGCATACCTCTGGCTGAACGCCCCTCCCGCCATACAGGAGCTTTTCGCAAGCAAGGAGCTGGCAGCCTCCAGCGGGACGACCATGGCAGCCTTCGACGGGGCGAACGCGGCGGACAGGGAGAGCGCTCAGGTCGCCCCCGGCGCAAAAGCCGACGCACAAAAGATGACCGCCAGCCTGCTCCGGGCAATGCAGGACAAGCTCGCACTAGAAGTAGAACTCGCGCCCTACGCGCAGAAAGAGAAGCTGGAGCGGCTGCACCGGACCGCTCTCACAGCTCTGGAAGCATATTTCTCAGGAAAGCCCCCCGTGCCGCCTCCTGAACCGCGCTTTGCCTTTGACGACAAGCGGAGCCGGGGCATCGCCGTCCGCTACCGCACGGCAACGGAGGACCGGGGCTGCCTTGCCCTCTATTCCGGGCTGGACTTCAGCCAGGGGTACGCGGAGGCGGGGGCAGGCTATGCGAGCCAGGAAGCCGCACGAGATCCCAGGTACCGCTGGATTACCCCGGAAGAGCTGGACGGCCTTTTCATCAATATATCCCTCTTCTCCTATTGGGAGCCTATGGCAGGTTATGACGACTTCATCCCCGGGCTGGATTCCCTGATCCTCGTGAACCCGCAGGCGGAAAGCGAAGGCGCGCGCGAAACCTTGCTACAGGCTTCGATTGCCTCGGAGCGGGGCTACAGCAAGGAGAACTTCCTGCGCCGCCTGAGCGTCAAGGCCGGCCTGCACACGGACGGATATAAATCCCCCGGAGTCACGTTCTACAAAGCAAAAACCGTCTCATACACGGCAAAAGCATTGCCAGAAACACAAAACAGGCGGTAACTGTACACGCGTCCTAAAAAACAATATAATGACGGGCAACACATCAACACATTCTTAGGAGCACATTTTGATTACAGTAAGCGATCTGAGCCTCAAGTTCAGCGAGAAGCCGCTATTTAAAGACGTAAACCTGAAATTCACAAAAGGCAACTGCTACGGCATAATCGGCGCGAACGGGGCGGGAAAGTCCACCTTCCTGAAGGTCCTGTCGGGCGAGGAGGAGCATGACTCGGGCGAGGTCTCCATCACGCCCGGCGAGCGCATGGCAAAGCTGAGCCAGGATCACTTCGCATTCGACGCATATTCGGTCAAAGAGACCGTCATGATGGGCTTCCCCCGCCTGTACGAGATAGGCAAGGAGAAAGACGCAATATACGAGAAGCCCGACTTCTCCGAGGAGGACGGCATCCGCGCGAGCGAGCTTGAGGCAGAATTCGGCGAGCTTGGCGGCTACGAGGCCGAGAACCAGATTGAGCAGATGCTTTCCGGCCTGGGGCTGGAAGAGGAATTCCACGACAAGATGATGAGCGACCTGGACGAAAGCCAGAAAGTCCGCGTCCTCCTCGCCCAGGCCCTCTTCGGCAACCCCGACATCCTGCTCCTGGACGAGCCGACGAACGGACTTGACCTTGAGTCCATAAGCTGGCTGGAGGACTTCCTGATCGAATTCCCCAACATCGTCATCGTCGTCAGCCACGACCGCCACTTCCTGAACGCAGTCTGCACCTACAC
>CAMNGY010000139.1 GCA_946538795.1 uncultured Treponema sp. | reverse complement strand
AGCGCGCTGTCACCTTTGCGCACTGCAATGGCATACTCCTCGCTGGAGAATTTTGCGTTCACAATCGCAAGCTTGGAGCTGTTCTTACTTACGATTTCCTTGGCAGGAATCTCGTCCAGCACGACAGCATCCAGGCCACCGTTCATGAGGTCCATGGCGGCGTCAATCCCCGTCTTGAAGGACTTTATCTTCACGTCTTCAACGTCCTCGTTGAGATACGTCTCTCCCGTAGTACCGGCCTGGCATCCGACCGTCTTTCCAATCAAGTCCTTCTCGCTCTGAATCGAAACCTGATTCTTCTTGGAACATCCTGCAAAGGCCAGAACGGATATTGCAAGCAAACTGAACACAACCTTTTTCATATTAAAACCTCACGACACAGTGACTTGTTGATTATTCTAGGCCGTTTCAAGAAGTTCCCGCAAGTTCATTGCAGCATACTTTTGAAACAAGCTCATTCGCACAGATTATAAAAACTTAGCTTTCCTATGTCAATAAAAGCCGCTGGCTCAACAAGGCCGCTGGCAAAAGGAGGCTCCGCACCAGGAAAGACCTCCGGTGCAAAGGGGCTCGCGCCCGGAAAACAAGGACAGACAGCCTAGCCCTTCAGGTATTTCTCCGGGTCCTGGGCCTCGCCATTTACCTTTATCTCAAAGTGCAGGTGGGGGCCTGTGGCAAGGCCGGTCTGTCCTACCTTGCCTATGGGCTGCCTCCTCAGGACCGTCCCGCCTTCCTTCAGATCGTACACGGAGCTAAGGTGGGCATACAGGCTGGTCATCCCCTGCTCATGCTGGAGGATTATGTAATTCCCGTACGTATAGTCGTCCATGCCGATTCTTTTGACCGTCCCGGCCTTGCATGCCATGACAACCGTTCCCACCGGGGCGGCCATGTCTATTCCCTTATGGAACCTCCATAAACCGCTTATGGGGCTGACCCTCATACCGAAGGGGGATGTGAGCCGGTAACTGTCCAGAGGAAGGGACATCCCGGGATTCAGGAAAAAGGCCCTCACCTCCGGCGTGAAGCGCTCGCCGGGAAGAAAATAAAAATCCTCCCCGCCTATATTGTACGTGGGGTAGTTCCCGCTGTTAATCCTGACGGAATAACAGCTGGCAAGCAGTATTTCTATCTCGCTGACAGGCTGAGCCGGTATGTACAGGCCGGCTACAGTCGGCAGGATAAGCTCCATGCCCTCAAGCGCCGCTTCCTTGTTGGCCAGATGGTTCAGGCTCGCGATGCTCTCATAAGGGACAGAACATCGGGCATACAGGGTCATAAGGGTATCTTTCGCGCCGGCCGTATATGTATAAAAGTTTATGAAAGGCTCTTTTCCGGTCTTGAGCGCCTTGCCCGCAGCCTGAACCTCGTCAAGATACTGCTGGAGCAGGTAGTTGGACTTGCGGGACAGGAGGCTTTCTATATGGGGGTAGGAATCTTTGTCCGCAGCAACAGCCGCAGAGCTGAGGCACAGCAAGATGGCAAAAATGAAAGCAAGCTTTTTAATCATAACCCTATGGTTATTATATCGGAAAGAAAAAAGAAAAAACAATCCCCAAGCACCAGCCTGGGGATTTTGTCAGGAACTACTCCTCAACGATAGCGCCGACAGGGCAGACGGACGCGCATGAACCGCAGCTCACGCACTTCTCGGATGCGATAGCCCTCTTGTCGTTGACTTCGCTGATTGCCTCGGAGGGGCACTCACCCTCGCACGCTCCGCAGTTTATGCAGGAATCGGAATTCACCTTGTAAGCCATAGTCTTTTACCTCATTATAATAAAGTTATGTATACTTTAACACAGCAGTTTTGAAAAAGCAACAAAACCTTTGTAAGCATAATACAACCGCAGCAGTCTACGAAGAGCTCATGAGGGCGGACGCAAGCCCGGCGCGTCACGAAGTGCGTCACGGTAGTACGTTGCCAGAGGAGCGCCATACATGTTCCTTGACATCCCCTTCCTACCTGCTATATCCTTACAACAATGACAGTGAACGACTACCTGCGGGACTTCATCGCAGAAATACTTCCCGAATCCCTTTTTTCATGCAGGGAAATCAGCGTGCCGGAATATCTGATTCCGTCTGCCGGCGGCAACAAGTCGGGGACGGAAGTACGGATTGCACAAATTTCGGACCTGCACAGCAGCGATTTCGGCGGAGCAGACGGACTCCTTTGCCGCTGCCTAAAAGAAGCCCGGCCCGACCTCATTGTCATGACCGGGGATATCTTTGACAAGGAGATGGGGCCTGACAAAACCTTCCAGAACGTCAGGAACGTTATGGATGGAATACGAGGACTTTGTCCCATCTACTATGTACTGGGAAACCATGAGATGTTCACTGACGAAGGGCCATACCTAGAGGCAATCGCATCCTGCGGGGCCAATGTCCTGACCGATGAGGCAGTCCGAACAACTATAAACGGGCACACCCTCATCATCGCAGGTCTGGCTGACCCCATGCTGGACCTGACCCTCAGGCAGCGCAAAAAAAAGGACAAGGATAACAAAGAGGCTTACCGCAGGCGGCTTGCGGGCCTGGCACAAAAAGCCAGCGACCTAAGGCAGGAAGCTGGAGGCAGCGCCCCATGCACGAGCATCCTGCTTGCACACAGGCCAGAATATATAGCCGACTATAAAAAATGCGGATTTGACATTATCTTTTCAGGCCATGCCCACGGCGGGCAGTGGATTATTCCGGGACTGGCAAACGGCCTGTATGCGGTCGGACAGGGCTTCCTTCCCAAATATGCGGGAGGTCTGTATGAAATCCGGAACGAAGGATCTGAGATTCGCTTCGTCGTAAGCCGGGGGCTTTCCTACCAGAAGCCGTCATTTCCCCGCTTCGGGAACCCTCCGGAACTGCCCCTCGTCAGGCTGGCCTAGAAGCATTTCAGAACAGCCGTCTCGCTGGGAATCAGCGGGCCGGCTCAGCTTTCCGGTCCTGGTAGAACTCCAAGGCAATGGCGGCATAGTTCCACTTGGACTTTCTTGAGTTCAGTCCGTTGGGATATGAGTTCAGTGTAGAGACCCTCTCCAAATCCTTCTTGCTGCGGCTCATTCCCGCATTGTAGGCGGTAGCCAGCAGGACAAGCCGGTCCTCATCGCCCAGTTCCCGCAAGGAAAATTTTTCCGTACAGATGTCTATGAACGCATACAGGTAGTCGGTTTCACCGGCAACGCAGTTTATGCGTCCCACACGCTGGCTGCGTTCCCCAAAAGTCCTGTTGCTTCCCCCGTAGTCTATGTCAGGATACTTGGCCTTGAGGATGGGGGAAATGGACACATAGCGCTCGATGGTTTCGGCAAAGGAGACGTTCATCTGAAAATGCCCTATGGTGCATCCCGGAAAGGACGGGGAAAGCGTATAGACTGCCTTGGTAGCCAGAAATTCCAACCAGTTGCGGATTCCGTTGTAGCGGAGCATTTCAGGAAAGACTATGGCAAGGGCAAAGTCGCAATCCCCCAGTTCCCGCGCCTCCACGGCAGGAGCCAGATTCCTGTACAAGGCCATGCCGGACTTGTAGCGCCCTTCTTTTTCGGCCGCATAGGAATGAAGCCCGTTCCAGCTGTAGCCTTCCGACCCGCCCAGTACGGCAGGCAAGATAAAAAGAAGGAGTATGAGGGCAGGAAAAGACGGGAGGCGACGGGAAGATTTCATTCCTTGACGGACAGACTCCCCAAGATTTTATCAAAGTAGCTCTTCTTTTTTCCGTATACGCCGTCAAAGACGGTAAGGGAAAGCAGGGCATAGCCCCCGCCCTGCAGCTTTGTCAGCCTCTTGAAGTCCCGCGTCACGTTGCCTTCCACCGGCTCCCAGAAAATGCTGTCCAGCTTTACGGAATTCTCCTTGCTGCTGGCCTTGCGTTTGCTCCATATAGTGTAGGAAGTGGAGCTTCCCTCGCTCAGCTTGCGCATCAGAATAGTCAGGAACTGGTCTGGTGAATCCTTGAACAAATCCGGCCGGGTAATCTCAGTCAAAGTGAGCAGGGCATTGTCCCCCAGAAGGAACATGTTGTCATTTTCCTGCTTCCAGCTGTCATCCAGGCTCACGGTCTGCTTTCCAACGGAAAACTGCTTCGCCTTGGAGAAAGCCTTTTTGTCGAAGCTGCGGGATTTGTCCTTTGGCATACCTTGAATTCCCTTATAGTAGCTGAACGCAGGATCATTCGTATCGGTAAGGATGCCCACCGTATCGACGCAAAGCACGTCTTTTCCGTCCAAAGTGGAAAGCCGCTCCATGTTGAAGACAGGAATCAGGTTGTTGTATGTAATCTTCACGTCGCCCCCGAACTGGGCAAATTCGTCCGTGACGGTGACGGAATCCGGCCCCAGCAAGTCCAGCTTCTGCCGGCGCTCGGCAAACTCATAGAAAAAGTCATGCAGGTAGTTTACTATGTCCGCATCGTCCTGGCTGCCGTCGGAACCGAAGATATTCTCTCCGGTCATCTCTATGCTGCCGTTCTCCGCGTCAATCGTGAAGTATATTGAAATATCCCGTTCCTTAGTCTTCGCGGCCTTGTCCGCCGGGCAGTAGTAACGCGCCCCGTATGTGGACTCATTGTAGTAGATGACCCCGACAAAGCTGGGAGAAACGAAACTGTTGTCGCGGTAATAGACGAATTCACCCGAGAAGTCCGGCGTATACTGCTTGACGCGCGGAATCGCAAACGCAGACGCGCACAGCAGGAATGCCACGAGCAGGACGGAAGCAAATCTCTTTTTCATTTCTTGAACCTCCAATATCCCTACTCTACTACAGTTTCTTCCTTTATTCAATGGCCGGACCCGCTCATGCAGGACGAGGCCTGTTCGCGTTGGCCCCGCTCGTGTGCTTCCGCCCGTGCCGGCCCCGATCGTGCAGGACGCGGCCCGCAAGAAAAAGGGCTGTACGTACCGGCACTTTCTTCCGTTAATCGTATGAAGGGGGCACATCACTATGAATTCCAGACGCAAGCCCAACATGAAAATCGTAAGAAGGGTTAAGATAGCGACCGTAACATTCCTTGCGGCCCTGGCTGTGTTCATCCCCGTGAACTGCTTCTGCCAGGCTAACAAGGCCCGGGTGGAAGTTTCGCAGGAGCGGCAGCAGCTGATAGACTTCGCGCTGACCCTGCGCGGCACGCCCTACCTATATGCAGGCACAACCCCTGACGGCTTTGACTGCTCGGGATTCGTTTCCTACGCGCTCAACTACGGGGCCAACATAATCCTTCCACCATCGTCCAAGGGAATCTTTGCCAGCGTAAAAGTAGAGAAGATAGATGCAAAGGACCGCGAGCCGGGCGACCTGGTATTCTTCAAGACCACGTCATCCCCGGACATCTCCCACGTCGGCATCTACCTGGGCCGCTATGAGGGCAAGGACGAGAAAGGAAAGGCAGCCTCGCTCGCTGGAATCGG
>CAMNGY010000138.1 GCA_946538795.1 uncultured Treponema sp. | reverse complement strand
CCATATCCTTCGCCTTGTAGTCGTGCGCGTTGTAACCGTGATGATCCTTGATGAATTCATCGCTTACCAAGGTTCCCCTGTACCCAGTCTTCTCGGCAAAATACGCCAGGCGGGTCAGGTAATCGGCTTGCTCCTTGTAGCTGGCAAAGTCAAAGAAAAGGACATGCGGAACCTCCTCCCACTCAAACAGCTCGTAGTCCTTGCCCCGCCAGCTGCTCCTGGGCCAGCCCATTATCATGCCCAAATCCGTCACCAGCGGATAGACCGCCCCGGCTTCCGTCACGTCACCCAGCAGGGGATCATTCGCCTCAAGCAGGATAGCCTGGACCTGATCGCTGGAGTTGAACGCTATCTTGCCCCAAGGCTTGGAAAATGCCGCCAGCTGCAAGGTCATGATATTGTTCTTCTTGTTACGCCTTATGGAAATTTCCTCCCCGCCATAGCGGGCCAGCAGGGTCGTCTGCTTCTGCCAGGTCCCTATGTCATCGATTGGCGCAAGCTTGACCGTAATCTTCGGGAGCAGGGTCTTGTTGAACAGCTTCTCGGCCTCAGTGAAATCAGCCGAAGCCCCCTCCAATATGTCTATGGTTCCGCCACGGTCGCTGAAAGCATACAGGGGAACGGGGCCGGAAAAATCCCAGCCCACCATCACCTTGGAGAACGAAACCATCTCTATCTGGCAAGGATGGGCCGAATGCAGGAAGAATCCGGCAGGGACAACATCATCAGCCCCCACGCTTATGGAAATCCTGAAGGACGAGATTCCCGCCTTGTCAAACATCTGGTAATCACCCGACACGAAGTTGCTGCTCGGTGCAACCGCATCCCCAGATGACGAGGACTTGTCGTAGAGGAAGCCGAACTGAAACGGCAGGGTCTTCGCGCCCTCGTCATAATTCCCGTCAATCGTCTTTATGTTGGCCACGAGCGAGATGCCGCCATTGGCTTTCACATCCTGCTTCAGGTGCACCTTCTGGTTGGCCGTGAAACGATAATATAAGGAAGAGTTTTTCTCAGGCCGGGTAATCTTGCCTTTCGCGGACTGGGCATTCATCGCCACAAACCGCTCCCCGTTCATTCCCAGGGGGGAAGATGAGGCGATGAACCTGCCGGTTATGAAAAAACTGGCCCCCAAAAAGAGGACGCAGGAGAATGCGAGGAAAAGGGCCTCTAGTATCCTACGGTTCATACAAGCAAAATACTAGAGTTTTTTGCGCTTTTTGTCTACACTCTTGCTATGCAAGCCTTTATGCCCCAAAAAGACACGGCGCTGGACCTGGCAAAAGCGGCGAAGTCCTTCATACGCGCCTACAACAGCTGCCGCCAAACCGTCTTTCCCCGCTTTCCCCTCTACGCATTCGCTGACAAGCTTCCGGAAGGAGGCTTTTCGGCCTGCACCATCCGTGCTCCCCAGCAGGAAGACGGGAGCTTCTTCTTTCCCGTAGAGATGACATACGCAGGAGGAGAAACCTTGAGGCTCAGGATTGAATTCGCACGGCTGGAAGGAAGTTGGCCGGACGGCAGAACAACAGACGGCAGAACAACGGAAGGAAGCGGGCAGGACAGCAGCAGGCCGGACGGAAACGCAACGGCCCCCCTGCAGGAACTGCCCCAGTTTGAGGGGCAGGAAAAATTTCCCATCCGCCCCCGCGTGTTCCGCACGGGCCGGGTGGAATTTAAGGGAAGTTCCTGGGAAGTCTGGGAAGAACGATGGCACAAGGTCTCCCAACTTAACACGGCATCGCATTGAGAAGCTGACATCCCCGGCACATCCAAAACGCTGCCCGGCACATCCACGGCAAAAGCGAGGCTTTTCTGGATTCCTGTTTATTTCATCACCTTTGAGCCACGATCCATCGCGGTAAGTCCGGACTTGAGCAACTCCAGGATTCCATACGGCTCCAGCAGGCGGATAAGGGACGAAATCTTGTCCTCGCTGCCCGTCGCCTCGACGATGAGGGACTCGGCCGCCACATCCACTATATGGGCACGGAAGATGTTGCAGGTCTCAAGTATGACAGCGCGGTTGGGACCACCTGCCCTGACTTTTATGAGGGCCATCTCCCTCTGGCAGGTTTCCGAAGGCTTGCAGTGCTCTATGGAGATTACTTCCACCAGCTTGGAAAGCTGCTTCTCTATCTGGTCAAGGATATGCTCGTCCCCGCGGACCACAATCGTCATCCTGGACTTCTCAGGGTCGGAAGTCTCGCAGACCGTAAGGGAGTCAATGTTGTAGCCACGGCGGCTGAACAGGCCGGACACGCGGCTCAGGACACCAGCATGGTTTTGCACCAGCACGGACAGGACGTATTTTTCTTCCATAGAATTAAGCATTGGGCACCTCTGTTGAATTTCTTCTATTTTACCCATAGAAGGGGGAAAGTCAAGTGGACGCGCTTGCTTTGAGGCGGCTTTGAGGCGGCTTTGAGCCGGCATTACGCCCCATTACCAGGGATGTGCCCGCCTCAGAAAAACCCGACCCCGCTAAAACCACGCTACAGCCCGCGCTTGCTTGCGGAAACGAGGGACAAGTTGTATACTGATGCAATCACAAGTTCAAACAGGAGGTTCCATGAACATTCAGAAAGCCATGCGAGTCAGGTCCGAGCTTAAGGTCGCGGCGTCAAAGCTCAGCAACATGCTGGAGGACGTACCCTACGTGCTCTCGTTCGAAGGAGCCGCCGCAGACGAGTCCGCGCTCGCCCAGAAGCGATGCGAAAAGCTCAAGAAGCTGGACGGACTGGCTTACGCCGAGGCCGTGAGGAAACTTTTCGCCATAACGGACGCATGCCTCTCGCTCAACATGGCGATAGAGTCCTGCAACCAGCGGGGGCACGAGCTTTTGTTCAAGGAAACCGCCGTCAAGTCCAAGCTCCTGTACGTGGAGAGGCTTCTGGAAAAGGAGCGTCAGGTCGCTGCGACCAGCACCGAAAACAGAATAGACTACGAGACATCCGACAACAAGGGCAACTTCCGGCGTTACGACGTCACCATCTACAACTACCCCATGCTGGATGAGTCCGCCCTGGGAATGAGCCTTGTTCAGCTGAAAAAGAGCCTGACCAAGGAGCTTGAGGCCGTGCGCGACGAGATTTCGGCCTTCAACGCGACGCAGAAGGTGGACTGGGAAATGCCGGAGGATCTGCTTTAGTCCCCCTGATTTTATCGGAAACCGCGCGGCATCGTCCGGGGCAACCCGCGAGGAACCGCGTTCTGGTTGCGGTCTTGGGAAGACGGCCTGTCCGCCTTCCCGCCCTGCCCGGAGGCAGCTCCGGGACTGGGATTCCTGGTGACGGAGGTGATTACACGTAAAACTGTAATCAACGAAGCCGGATGCCTTTGCCTGGCAAAGGTCTGGCACTCCCCATTACGGGTCTGGTGCGGGCAGCGCAATGACGCTTCCCGCCTCTCTGTGCCGTTATCGCTGCAATCCTGTATCGCTTTATAATCATTGGTTTTGGGATCAGTCTTTTTCGGCAGTTTAACAGTCTAAGATTCTAACGGTTGAATGCTTCAAAGCTTCATAGACGAAGTCACCAGGAAGCCGCAGCCCGCACCGGCAGTGAAAGCTGCCGGTGCGTTTTTTTTATCTTGGCAACGCCGGACCAACGGCCCCGGACACGCTGCCGGTGAGGTTTTTATTTCCCGAAAATATCAAAGTAGCCGGCTACGAACACGACCAGGATAATCAGCGGCGCTATGTAGCGCAGGTAGAAGCGGACCAGCTTGTTCCGGGGGAACTTGAGGCCCTCTCCGGTATCCGCCTCGGCCACGAATTTATCCCAGCCCCAGCCCTTGTTCCAGGTACAGAAGAGGAGGAAAATCAGGGAGCCGAGCGGAAGCAGGTTCTGGCTTACGATGAAGTCCTCCAGAGCGTCTATGGAACCGATATGCTTGCCGAAGTGCACGGATGACCAGACGTTCATTCCAAGCGCGGCGGGCGCAGCCAGCAGCAGGATTACCACAAAGTTCACCAGGACGGACTTGCGCCTGGACCAGCCAAAGCGGTCCATGGGGAAAGCGACGATGTTCTCGAACACCGCCACCACCGTGGAAAGAGCGGCGAAAGACATGAACAGGAAGAAGAAGGCACCGACGATGCGCCCTGCCACAGGCCCCATCGCGTTGAACACGTTGGGAAGCGAAACGAAAGCCAGGCCCGCGCCGGATGAGGATTCCACGCCGAACGCCGCGCATGACGGGAAGATAATGAGCCCCGCGCAGATTGCGACGAAGGTGTCCAGCCCTATGACGCGGAGGGCCTCGCCTGTCAGCGAGTGCTTCTTGTCTATGTAAGAGCCGAAAATCTCCATGGAACCTATGCCCAGGCTGAGCGTGAAGAAAGCCTGCCCCATCGCGGCATAAATCGTGTCCCACACCCCGTGCTCCCCGCCAACGAGGGCCTTGAAGTCGGGCTTCAGGTAGAACGCATAGCCTGCCCCGCTGCCCGGCAGGAAGGCCACATAGACCGCAAGCCCCACCATAATCACGAAGAGGGCGGACATCATGAATTTAGTGATGCGCTCGACCCCTTTCTGCAAGCCCAGGAAACAGGAACCGAAGCCCAGTACGATTACCACCGCCATCCAGACAAGCAGCGATACGGGGTTCCCCACCGTCGCGCCGAACGCGGCACCTATCTGGTCAGGGGTCATATCAGCAAATTTGCCGGACAAAGTCTCAAAGAAATACTTGAGGAACCAGCCGGAAACCACCGTGTAGAACATCATGAGAAGGTAATTTCCTGCGACGGCGAAGATGTTGTAGCAGTGCCACTTGGTTCCAGCCGGCTCCAGCTTCTCAAAAGCGGCCGCCATGCTCCTGTGCGACGCGCGTCCCACGGCGAATTCGCACACCATCACCGGAAGCCCCAGGATGACAAGGAAAAACAGGTAAATCAGGACAAAGGCCGCCCCGCCGTATTTTCCCGTGATGAAAGGGAAACGCCACACATTTCCCAGACCAATCGCACAACCAGCCGACAGGAAGAGGAACCCCAGCCTGCTTCCAAGCGTTTCACGCCCTTGATCGCCCATATTCTACTCCAGCGAACGCAATCCGCGCCCTTTTTATGATGGGACATTGTAACATAAAAGTTCCTGCGGGTTCAATACTTCTAGCAGAAACAGCGGGGAAGAGAAGGCTCAGCGCCTGCCCAGCCCCTGCAACGAGGAATGTATGTGGGTTATGGCCCCGGCAAGGGCATCGGCGGCATGGTCGGGCTTGGGTTCGGTCTTCAGGTTCAGCAGGAGCTTGACATACAGCTCCACGGTTTCCTTGTCGGCGGAGCTTGTGCCGGTCACGGCGGTCTTTATCTGGTTCGGGGTATACATTGAAAGAGGTATGGCCTGCTGGGGCAGGCAGAGGGTAATGACCCCCTTTGCCTCGGCTACGGCCAGCGCGCTGGACGT
>CAMNGY010000137.1 GCA_946538795.1 uncultured Treponema sp. | reverse complement strand
ACCCCATAGCCAAGGTCGCCGCCCTCATCGCGGTGGGCTACACGCTGGACGAGATCCCCAACTTCGTGACGCAGAAGACGGCGGCCTGCTTTGAGCCGGTCCTTGACTACGTTGTCGTGAAGATGCCAAAGTTCCCCTTTGACAAGTTCGTGTACGCGTCGCGCAAGCTGGGTACCCAGATGAAGGCGACGGGCGAGGTCATGGCGATAGGGCAGAGCTTCGAGGAGGCCATACTGAAGGCCGCGAGGGGGCTTGAGGTAGGCGTGAGCGACCTGAACCTCCCGGCATTCGCGAAGGAGGGCGACCAGAAGATACGCGAGCGGGTTGCCCGCTGCACCGACCAGCGGATTTTCGCGATATACCAGGCCTTGAAGCGCGGCCTGATGGGAGTTGAAGAGATACATTCCATAACCAGGATAGACAGATGGTTCCTGTGGAAGCTTGAGAGAATCTGCGCCCTTGAGAGGGAGGCGGGGAGGAAGATGCTTTTCCCGCCCTGCTCCTTCAAGATGGTGGACACATGCGCGGGCGAGTTCAACGCGGAGACCCCTTACTTCTATTCTGCGACGGGGGGCGAGAACGAGGCCCGGCTCTTCCTGGAGGAGCGTGCCGGCGGGGCTTCGGCGGATGCGGCCGGGAATCCGGGCAGTGCCGCCACGGGCGGGCCGGTCAGCGGCATAAATGCGGCGGGGCCGGCTGACGGACGTGCCGGCAAGGGGACGATTGTCGTCCTGGGCTCCGGCCCCATCCGCATAGGGCAGGGCATAGAGTTTGACTATGCGAGCGTCCAGTGCGTCCACTCCCTTAAGAAGCTGGGCTACGAGGTTGCCATAATCAACAACAACCCGGAGACTGTCAGCACGGACTTTGACACGGCGGACAGGCTGTACTTTGAGCCGCTCACACCGGTTGACGTTATGAACGTCCTTGCCGTGGAGAAGCCGCTGGGAGTGGTCGTCGCGTTCGGCGGGCAGACCGCCATAAAGCTGACGAAGTTCCTGCATGAGAAGGGCATACGCATTCTGGGTACCAGCGCGGATTCCATAGACCTTGCCGAGGACAGGGAGAGGTTCGAGGAGCTCTGCGACCGCCTGCGGATAAAGAGGCCCAAGGGGAGGACGATCCTCACCGAGGTGGAGGCCCTTGAGGCGGCCGCCCGGCTGGGCTATCCGGTCCTGCTGCGCCCCAGCTATGTCCTTGGCGGCCAGAACATGATCGTCGCGAGGAACGCCGCGGACGTCAAGGAATACATGAAGATAATACTGGCACAGGGCATAGAGAACCCGGTGCTCATAGACAAGTACATGGAAGGCCGCGAGCTGGAGCTGGACTGCATCTCGGACGGCAAGGACGTGCTCATTCCCGGAATAATGGAGCACGTTGAGCGCACGGGAATACACTCCGGGGACTCCATCGCGGTATATCCGGGACGCTTCTGCGCGGACTCGGAGGAGATGATTGTCCGCCAGTCCGTGGACCTGGCCCTTGCGCTGGGGACCAAGGGGCTGGTGAACATACAGTACCTGCTTGCCCCGGGAAAGGACGGGGCGGAGGACCTGTACATAATAGAGGCCAACCCGCGTTCCAGCCGTACCGTGCCGTACCTGTCCAAGGTTTCGGGCGTGCCCATGATAGAGCTGGCCACCCGCGCCATGCTGGGCGAGCCGCTTTCCGGTATGGGCTACGGGACCGGCCTGTACAGGAAGCCGCCTTATTTTGCGGTGAAGGTTCCCGTGTTCAGCTTTGAGAAGCTGATGGACGTGGATACCCACCTGGGGCCTGAGATGAAGTCCACGGGCGAGGTCCTGGGCATAGCCGGCAGCCGTGAGGAGGCCATTTTCAAGGGAATGTCCGCGGCGGGCTGGAAGATGCTGCGCCCGCATGGTGTCCCTGCAGCCGGGCCGTCTTGCGGTGCCGGCGCGGTGCCGGCGGCCACAGCAGTGCCGGCATCTACGGCGGTTCCGGCGGCCACGGCGGTGCCGGGCGTGCTCTTTTCCGTGCGCGAGTCCGACCTGCCGGAGCTGCCGCCTCTGGCCCGCAAGTTCCATGACCTGGGGTTCAGGCTGTATGCCACCACGGGCAATGCGGCCACAATAGAGAGGTCCGGCATGGAGGTGACGCACGTGGCGAAGGTCCACGAGGACTACCATGACAACGTGATGACCCTGCTGGAAAGCGGCAGGGTGGCTTACGTGATTTCCACATCTGCGAAGGGGCGGGACCCGGTGGCCGAAAGCGTGAAGTTGCGCCGCCTGGCGGTGGAGCGCGACATAGACTGCCTTACGGCGGTGGACACGGCAAACGCCCTTGCGGACTGCCTTGCCAGTTCCTATACGCTGGACAACGTGAGCCTGGTTGACATAAAAAGCATAGGGGGGTGAGATGTATACGGAAAGAGAAGTCCTGGATTATGTTGCGGAAGAGGACGTCAAGTTCATCCGCCTTGCGTTCTTTGACCTGAAAGGCGTTCAGAAGAACATTTCGATTATGGCCGGGCAGCTGGAAGGCGCGTTCCGCAGGGGGGTGGGCTTTGACGCTTCCGCCGTCTGCGGATTTGAGTCCGCCGAAAAGTCCGACCTCTTCCTTTTCCCTGATCCCGCGACCCTTTCCGTCCTTCCCTGGCGGCCCAGCTCCGGGAAGGTCGTGAGGATGTTCTGCACTATAAAATATCCGGATGGAAGGGTATATGAGAAGGATTTCCGCAGCAGGCTCAAGGACACGGTTCGTTCCGTGCGCGAGGAATGCGGCGTGGAATTCCGCATCGGGACCGAGGTGGAATTCTACCTGTTCAAGCTGGACGAATCCGGCCGGCCCACAAAAATCCCCTTTGACGGGGCGGGCTACATGGACATTGCCCCGGACGACAAGGGCGAGAACATCAGGCGGGAGATATGCTTCACGCTGGAGCAGATGGGCATAATGCCTGAGTCCAGCCACCATGAGGAGGGGCCGGGCCAGAACGAGATAGACTTCCATTACGCCGATGCCGTCTCGGCCGCAGACAACGCGGCCACGTTCAAGTGGATCGTGCGGACCCGGGCCGCCAGCGCGGGCCTGTACGCGGACTTTTCGCCCAAACCCCTTGAGGGCATGGCGGGCAGCGGCCTGCACATAAACATGTCTTGCTCGGATCCTGACAAGAATTCCCATGCCCTTGCCGGCGTCCTGAAACATGCGAGGGAGATAACTTATTTCCTGAACAGCCGGGAGGACTCCTACAGGAGGCTGGGCGAGAACAAGGCTCCCAAGGCCATCTGCTGGGGGCATGGAAACAGGCTCGCGCTCGTGCGGGTCCCGGACGTTACCGATATGGATGCCGCACGGCTTGAGGTACGGTCCGCTGACTGCGAGTGCAACGTGTACATAGCCTTGTGCCTCCTGCTCCGTGCCGCCGCCGACGGCATAAAGGGCTGTCTGGAGCCGCCGCCGCCCGGACATACCGGGGAAGGGGACTGCGGCTTCCTTCCGGCAAGCCTTGCGGAGGCAAGGGATGTCGCCAAGGATTCCCCCTTCATAAAAAGCGTCCTGGGTGATGCCATCAGGTTCTGAAGATGACCGTAGATACCCATAGCGTCCTTGTGGCCGCCAGGGACAGGCAGCTTTCCTCCCTTGCGGGGGCCATGCTCATAGCCCCCGTGTTCGAGACGCGGATTACGGGCGACTTCAACGAGGCCCGCCGCCTTGCCGCCGAGCGGACCTACAACATCATCCTCTCGGAGTATGCGGACGGGGCGGGCGCGGACTTTGCCGCGGACGTTTCCGGCTCGCTCAGCACGGTCCTGCTCCTGACCCCGCAGGAGCTGTACGAGGAGACCAGCTACCGCGTGGAGGGCTTCGGCATAATCACCCTGGCCACGCCCATTGACAACTTCGCTTTCTACAGTAGTATAAAGGCTGCCATAGCCGTTCAGTACAAGGTGCAGGCCATTTCCAGCCAGACCGTCAAGCTGAAGATAAAGATGGAGGAAATACGCCTGGTGAACCGGGCCAAGATGCTTCTGATGCAGTTCCTGAAGATGACCGAACAGGAGGCCCACCGCTACATAGAGAAGGAGGCGATGGACCGGGGCATGAAAAAGACCTCCATCGCGGATGAGGTCATCAGGACATACGGTTAGGAGCTGTGCCGGCCGGCATTCTGTATTGCAGGCTGCTGCCGGTGCGGCAGACAGCCGGGCACTGAGCCAGCCCGAAAAAAAAGCCCGGCAATAGCCGGGCTTTTTTTTAATATCATGCCGTCATGAGTTGCTGTATCCCATCAGGTATGTGTCTATCTCTCGGGCGCAGTCCCGGCCCTCGGCGATCGCCCAGACGACGAGCGACTGTCCCCTCCTCATGTCCCCGGCCGTGAACAGCTTGTCCTTTCCGCAGCTGTGGCTTTCGCCTGAGGATCCGGCGCTGCTAGTGACGACCGTGCCGCGGGGCCCCAGCTCAACGCCGAACGCCTGCGCCGTATATTCCTCCGCGCCCAGGAAGCCCGCCGCGATGAGAATCATGTCGCAGGGAAGCTCTTTTTCGCTTCCTTCTATCTCGCAGAGCGTCCTCTTCCCGTCGATGTTTTTGAATTCCACCTGCACGGTCTGGACCCCGCATACCCGCCCGTCCTTCTGGCGGACTTCCTTTATCGTCGTCTTGTATACCCTGGGGTCCTTGCCGAACTTGAATATGGACTCCTCCGCGCCGTAGTCCACCTTGAGTATTTTGGGCCACTCGGGCCAGGGGTTGTCCGCGGCCCTCTCTTCGGGCGGACAGGGCATCATCTCGATCTGGGTGACCGATTTGCAGCCCAGGCGGATGGCGGTTCCCGTGCAGTCGTTGCCCGTGTCGCCCCCTCCCAGCACGATTACGTCCTTGTCCTTGGGGCTGAAAAAGCTCCCGTCCGCGAGCCTGGAGTCCAGGAGGCTTTTGGTCACGGACTTGAGCCAGTCAACGGCATATAGTATGCCTTCCGCCGTGCCGCCGTCAGCCTTCTGGCTGCCCCTGGCGGAAAGCGGCCGGGCTTTCTTGGCCCCGCAGCAGAGGGCGACGGCATCGTATTCTGCAAGGATTCTGTCCGCCTCGGCTGCCGTGCCCACGTCATGATCGGTGACGAACGTCACCCCCTCGTCCTGCATGAGCCTGACCCTGCGGTCTATGACGGATTTGTCCAGCTTCATGTTGGGGATGCCGTACATGAGGAGGCCGCCTATCCTGTCGTCGCGCTCGAACACCGTGACCGAATGCCCGCGCCTGTTCAGCCAGTCCGCGGCGGCAAGCCCGCTGGGGCCGGAGCCTATGACCGCGACTTTCTTGCCGCTCCGGGTTTTGGGTATCTGCGGCTTCATGTAGCCTGAGGCGAACGCATGCTCTATGATGAAAAGCTCGTTGTCGTGGACGGTCACCGCCTCCTTTATGTCGCCGCCGTTCCCGCAGTTGC
>CAMNGY010000136.1 GCA_946538795.1 uncultured Treponema sp. | reverse complement strand
AGGTATAGTCATGCTTAAGGAGGACGTAGATACTCCATCGGTATCAGACCTTTACGAAGTGGGGACTGTTGCCCGCATAATCAAGAAGATAAACCTCCCGGATGGAGGAGTGAATGTATTTGTTTCTACCATACAGCGATTCAGGATCCGCAAGACACTGAACTCCTCCGGTCCCATGGTCGTTGCTGTGGAGTACCTTGAGGACATAGAGGATAATCCCTTTGAGATCAAGGCCTTGACTCGGGCCATAGTCAGCGAGATGAAGGAGATAAGTGACAACAATCCCATGTTCACCGAGGAGATGCGGCTGAATATGGTCAACATAGACCATCCGGGCAAGATAGCGGACTTCGTTGCCTCCATTCTGAACATAGAGAAGGAGGAGCAACAAAAGGTTCTTGAGATGCTGAATGTCCGCGAGCGGATGAATCAGGTTCTTGTCTATATAAAGAAGGAAGAGGAGATTCTTCGCGTCCAGAAAAAAATCCAGACCGAGATAAATGATAAGGTTGAAAAGAACCAGAGGGATTACTTCCTTCGCGAGGAGCTCAAGAGCATACAGGAGGAGCTTGGTATAGCAGGTAATTCCAAAGCGAGCGACTATCAGAAGTTCAAGAGCAAGATAGAGTCATTCCATTTTACTGGAGAAATAAAGGAAGCCTTGGAGGAGGAGCTTGAGAAATTCAACTTGACCGACCCCCATGATCCGGATTATATGTCCAGTCGCAACTACTTGGAGCTGGTCTGTGCCTTGCCCTGGAACGACAGGCCGGTGGAGAGCTACAGCTTGGAGGAGGCCAAGAAAATACTGGACGGCGATCACTACGGACTGGAGGACGTTAAGAAGCGCATATTGGAGTATCTTTCTGTACGCAAGCTCAAGCACGATGGAAAGGGATCTGTCCTTATCCTGGTGGGACCTCCTGGTGTTGGCAAGACAAGCGTCGGACACTCCATAGCCAAGGCGATGCGCAAGCCCTTTTTCCGGTTCAGTGTGGGGGGAGAGCATGATGAGGCTAAGATAAAAGGCTTCCGCCGTACCTATATAAGCTCCATGCCCGGCCAGATTATCAGCGGGCTCAAAATAACAAAGTCAAAGGCTCCGGTATTCATGATTGATGAGGTGGACAAGATGAACGCGAGCGCTCAAGGCGATCCTTCCGCCGCCCTGCTAGAGGTTCTAGATCCGGAGCAGAACTCGAATTTCCGTGACTCCTACTTGGATCTGCCCTTTGATCTGAGCAATGTGTTCTTCATCCTTACAGCGAATACTCTGGACACGATTCCACAGCCTCTCTTGGATCGGGCTGAGGTTATAGAGCTTTCTGGTTACATAGATCAGGAGAAGATTGAAATAGCCAAGAAGTATCTTGTTCCCAAGAACCTTGAGAAAAATGGACTGAGAAAGTCTTCCGTCAAGTTCAGTAAAGAAGCCCTTGCACTGATTGCGACCGAATATGCTCGAGAGGCTGGGGTGCGAAACTACGAGAAGTGCATCGACAAAATCACACGCAAGCTCATCAACGAGAAAGTCAGCGAGTACGAGAAGGACAATCCGCCGGAGTTGCTGCCTACCGTCGAGGAGTTCCGCAAGGCGGAGGAGAAGAAGCTGGAGGGTAAGCGCAGAAAGCTAGAGGAGCAGTTTGAGAAAGGCTCTATTAGCGAGTCGGACCGAAAAGAAAAACTGGAAGCCGAGGTGGAAAAGCCTCTTCGGGACAAGCTTGAGGAATTCACCGGTAGGAAAGAGGCCTTGGCTAAGGAGGAGGCTGGAAAAATCCGCGCAGCCTTTGAGGGAAAGTCTTGGACAGTAGGAGAGAAAGAGGTTCGTAAGTACTTGGGAAAGGCTGTCTTTGACGAGAGCCAGATAAAGCGGGCATCGGTTCCCGGCACGGCGATAGGCCTTGCTTGGACCAGTATGGGCGGGGATACTCTGCTTCTTGAGAGCATAGCCTTTGCTTCTGACAAGGGTGGCTTGCAGCTGACCGGTCAGATGGGCGACGTGATGAAGGAGAGTGCCCAGATTGCGATGAACTGGTCTAAGCAGTACGTCATATCGGAAGGTTACAAGGACGGCAAGTGGTTCGAGGAGAATCGTATCCACCTGCACATCCCGGAGGGGGCGACCAAGAAGGACGGCCCTTCTGCCGGAATTACGATGGCGACGACATTTGTTTCTCTTCTAAGAGGCAAGAAGATAAAGACGAACCTGGCCATGACAGGCGAACTGAGCCTTACGGGGCAGGTTCTCCCTATCGGTGGCCTGCGCGAGAAGACCGTCGCCGCCAAGAGGAACAAGATAAAGACCATAATCATACCCAAGGCAAATGAGCGCGACCTAGAGGACATTCCTGCCCACGTCAAGGAGGGCCTCAAGTTCATCCCAGTCACAAGGGCTGAGGAAGTAATGCAGCTTGTATTCTAAGAGGTAAATTATTGTGGAATTTGATTTGGATAAGATATTCAGGGCAAGGCGGGAGAAGATGATTTCCTACCTGAAAGAGCACGGGCTTGTGGCAGCGGTGTTTGAGGACAGCGAGGACGGGCGTGACTTGTCCGTCCGCTACTTTACGGGTCATCCGGGAGACGCCCTGCTCTTGCTGACGGCGGAAGGCTACGAGTGCCTCTGCCCCTGGGATGAGCATCTTGCCGCCAAGAAGGCCCATGTCGGTAAGATGCTTCCCTACACCCGCTATGACCGGTCAGCGGAGAAAGCGATACCTGCGCTCCTCGCTGATTCCGGCTGCCTGGAGGGGGGCAGGGTGGCTTTCTCGCCAGACATCTCTCACAGGAATTTCTGCAAGTACGAGAAGGCTGTTTCCGAGGCGGGAGGTTGCTGGAAGATAGACTGCGCAGAGAATTCCGCCCACCAGTATGTTGTTTCGCTCCGTTCCCGGAAGGATGAATATGAAATTCACTGCACCAAGCGGGCCGCCAGTATCACCGATGCGATGACGGATGTGATCTGGGGCAAAGTCCGTTCTGGAGAGCTTAAGAACGAGAGCGACGTTGCCCTCTACATCGAAAGGCAACTCCGGGCTGACGGTTGCGAGCGGACCAGCTTTGACACTCTCGTGGCGGGGCCTGACCGGTCGTTCGCCATACATGCATTCCCTGGCTATACTGGAGGCCCGTGGGGCACCAAGGGGCTTTCTATACTTGATTATGGAGTTTGTTATGAGGGGTATGCGAGCGACTGCACGATAACGATAGCACGTGGCCCCTTGTCCAAGGAGCAGGAAAAGATTCTGGATTTGGTGGAGGAAGCCGCCACAGAATGTCGGAAGCTCTACGTTCCTGGCGGTAAAGTGCTTGATGCGGCCCAGAAGGCGGACGAAATTTTTGCCGCTTCAGGACGGGCCATGCCGCACGGTCTTGGACATGGGACTGGGCTCCAGATACACGAGGCCCCGTTCGTGAGCAAGCGGTCGGGCGAAGAAGTCCTATTTGAGAGTGGCAACATAGTCACGCTTGAACCCGGGCTTTACGACTCGGAGTTGGGGGGAGTCCGCCTTGAGAACGATGTGCTTATTACCGACACGGGCAACGAGGTCCTGACGCATTCTAGAATTTTCAGACTGTAGCTGATTCAGCAGACCAGAAAATATCAGAATCAGGCGCTGAAATGATCTGATTCCCCTGGTAGCAAGGCAATGAGGGCTAGTGAAAGCAAGTAGGGGAGGGCGAGCAGGACCGATGAGGGAATGGGACTGAAAGCTGAGTAGTTCTGGATGTTCGAGCTGAGCCATTCCGCTAGGGCAAATACGAATACCGCCGGTATGAGGGTTGCTGTTTTTTTTCGTGCTAGGAATACTGCTGCGAGCGCTGTCCAGCCCCGTCCGCTTGAGATGCCGGGAACGAATGACGAGAGGCGGAGGGCGAGCACGCAGCCGCAGAAAGCTCCGTCCGCTGCGGCAATGAGCCAGGCGAGGCTCCGGTAGCGTGCCGAGCGGATTCCCTGTGCTTCCAGCATGTCCGCATCGCTTCCAGTAATTCTAAGCGCGAGCCCGGGGCATGTCATGAGAAGGAATGCGACTTGCAGCAGGGAGATGGCATAGCATGCGATGCTCGTCACCGTCCGTGCTGTCGCTGGATCAAACGTGAATGCGGGGCCGTACAATACTCCCCTCGTGCCAAAAAACATGGAGGAAAGCAGGGAGACTCCCGCGCCGAAGAGCATGTTCATCGCAAGTGAGACCAGAAACATGTTCGCATTGAAGCGGGATGCTGTCTTTTCCAGGACGAGCACGAGCAGCATGCAGATGATCAGCGTGAGGAGCACGGCAAGGACGGCGTTCCCCGTCCCAACTGTCAGCGCGTAGCAGAGAAAAGCCCCCAGGTTTATCATGTATTCCAAAAACATCGCCATTCGCCCGGCGTATTCGCTTATCAGTGCTCCTAGAGTGACGACGAGGAGGGGGTCTGCTATGTTCACGATTGCGATGGCGACGTTCATTGCTTGCCTCTTTTTTTATTCCCGATGCTACTGATGTATGTCAGCGAGACGGAGAAGAGAATGATTCCCTGTACGATTCCGGCTATGTCAAAGTCGAATCCCTGCGTCAGGGACACGCGGGATGCCGACGTGAATATCCATGCGAGGAGCAGGGAGACAGGTATGGCGGAAAGCGGGTTTGAGCCGGAGATGAGGGCAACGTTGAGCGCGTTCCAGCCCATGTTCGCATAGAATCCCTTATGGCAGGTGTAGTAGCATCCCGTTACCGCAAAGAAGCCCGTCATGGCGTGCAGCGCACCGGAGATGGCGAGCGCGCTGTATGAGTTTGCCACCGGGCTGTATCCTGCGAAGCGGGCGAATGTCGGTGCAATACCCCATATCTGCATACGTGCTCCGTAGCTGCTTCTGTACATGACATGCCATGCGACGATACAGACTGCTATGGCGGCGAAAAAAGACAGTGACAAGGGGGAAGGGGGAAGTATCTGCGGCAGCCGGTATTTTTCCGCGATGTAGGGAAGGGCGAGCAGGTTCGTCGCGCTTGCCGAGCCGCTCGACGTGATGTGTCCGTCGATGATTGGAATTGCTGCGGCGGAGACAAGGAAGCTTGTCAAAAGGGGCCGTGCCGCCCTCTTCTCCTTAAGGAATGCGGATAGGCCCGCCATCGCCGCGCCTGAGGCGGCTGAAAGTAGCAGGACAACGGGAATGGCAAGGGCTGCCGGAAGCCTGATGGCGTTTAGGGCAAGGCAAGCGGTGAAGCCGCCGATGTATACCTGTCCTTCGCCCCCCAAATTCATGTTCCCGCTCTTTATCGATATGGCGGAACCTGTTCCCGCAATCATGAGGAAGCTTGCCGTGCTGAGCATGTTGCCGAAGTTGTAGGCGGACGTAAAGCTTCCTAAAAAGAGGCTCTGCAGTGCTGCCATCGGTGTTTTTCCGAATATAAGTATGAGGGCGCAGCAGGCGGCCAGCGCGAGTATGATTGTCGCTGCCGCTCGG
>CAMNGY010000135.1 GCA_946538795.1 uncultured Treponema sp. | reverse complement strand
AACTACTGGTACAACATGACGATGTATGAGACCGACGTGTACAACTTCAACATCAACTACAACCCGGACCTGGGCGCGACCTTCCTCTGGGTCAACGCGGTCATCCGCAACGAGGCCGGAAGGCCGGTCGGAATCGCCGGAACGGGCATCCCCCTGACGGACTTCATCAACTCCATGTACTCCGACCTGCCCAAGGACGTGACGATGTACATCTACGATGACAAGCTCACCATAACCGGGGCGGAAGACCAGTCGATCCTCGCGGAGGGAATCCCCGTCACCGACAAGCTTCCCGACCTGCTGGGCCAGGAACTGCTTCCCGGGGACATAGCTTCAGGGCATTCCGCACAGCACGAGTTCACCTTCGCCCCGCTCTCCCTGGTCAGCTGGCACCTGGTCTTCGCAAAGAAATACAGCTTCGCATCCGCAATAGGATATGCCACCGGCCCGCTGGCCGTCTGCCTGGTCATCATCTTCGTGGTGGGCGCCATCCTCCTCAGCACGAACATGATATACAGCGCCAACACGCTCAAGGCAGCCGTCGATGACCTGTCCTCCGGCAACGCCGACCTGACCCGGCGGGTGGAGCTGGGCAGCACGCCCTTCCTGGCCGTCATGGACGAGCTGGTGGACAGCCTGAACGCCTTCATAGGCAAGCTGCAGGGCATAATGGGCACGGTAAAGGAGTCCAACGGCTCGCTCGTGAAGAGCGGGGACCGCCTGCACGAGACGGCGGACCAGACGGAAAGCTCCATATCCCAGGTCATAAACAGCATAGACTCCATGCAGGGCCAGATAGAGAACCAGGCGGAATCAGTCTCCGGCACGGCCAGCACGGTCAAGCAGGTCGCCGAAACGATAGGAACCCTGGGAAGCCTTATAGAAAGCCAGACGGGAGGCGTGAGCGACGCTTCGGCCGCGGTCGAGCAGATGATAGGCAACATCGCCAGCGTCAACCACAGCGTGGACAAGATGGCCGCGTCCTTCGAGGGCCTGCGCGACAACGCAAAGAACGGAATCACAAAGCAGTCCGCCGTCAACGAGAAGATAAAGCAGATAGAGGCCCAGTCCGACATGCTGCAGGAGGCCAACCTCGCCATATCCAGCATAGCGGAGCAGACAAACCTGCTGGCCATGAACGCCGCCATCGAGGCCGCCCACGCGGGCGAGGCCGGAAAGGGCTTCGCGGTCGTCGCGGACGAGATACGCAAGCTCTCCGAAACTTCATCCTCCCAGTCCAAGACGATCGGCGACCAGCTCAAGAACATAAAAGACTCCATCTCCGAGGTGGTCGCCGCCTCCACAGAATCCAGCAGGGCATTCGACTCGGTGTCCAGCAAGATAGACGAGACCGACGAGCTGGTGGCCCAGATAAAGGGAGCCATGGAGGAGCAGAACGCCGGTTCCCGGCAGATACGCGAGACCCTCCGGTCCATGAACGAAAGCACCATCGAGGTGCGCAAGGCCTCCGGCCAGATGGAAAAGGACAACAAGGCCGCGCTGGAGCAGGTGGCCCGCCTGAGGCAGGCTACAAACAACATGATGAGCGACATGAACAGCCTGTCCGACGGGACGCGCAAGATAAGCGACACGGGCAATTCCCTGACCACCATGGTACAGGAGGTCAAAAGCTCCATATCAAAGATCGGAAGCCAGATAGACCAGTTCAAGGTCTAGTCAAATACCGCGAAACAGGCTATACTGGGCAAAATGTCTTTGTTCGCATTAGAAAACTTTGCCAGCAACATAGCCGTTCTGCTTTCCATAGCCTGTTTCGCTGTCGTGGCAAGCCACAGGGAAGCGAAGGACTACGAGATTTCCCTCTCATTTTCGTTCTTCGCAATACTGACCAGCCTGGGATACCTGGGGCACCTGCAGTCGGCGGCAATACAGACCGCCCTCGTCTTCACCACGAAGATAAAGTACATAGGGCTGTTCATGCAGTTCATCGTCTTCTTCATGGTATACGGCTACTTCAAGGTAAAAATCCCCAAATGGTTTTTCATCAGCTACATGTCGGTCTCGCTCCTCATACTGGTGATGATATTGAATTTCAACTTCAAGAGCATTCCCATGCCCGGAAACCCCATGTCCTGGCTGGGCTTCACCGGCCGCTGGTTCTTCAAGAACTACTACATCCAGATGCGGCGGGGCCTGGTTTTCCTGCGGACGCAGAACAACTGGGGCTACTGCCTCTTCGTCGCGACGATGATCCTGTACGTGGCCCTGCTGGCCTACCTGTACATCCACGTGATCCTCCACAAGAGAATCCTCAAGCTGCGCGACCTGACGATGCTTTTCATGACCCTGCTCATCCCGACCATCTGCTTCCTGTACGAGCGGGCCTTTCTCCTCACGACCGGACAGGAGTCGGTCCCGATCGTGCCCTGGGGAATCATAATCTCGGACTGCATGTCCATCTACCTGGTCGTCTACCGCAGGTTCTACAACGTCAACTCCATGGCGAGCGACACCTTCTTTGACCGGATGGAGACCCCCGCCATCGTTGTCAACGACACGTTCCGCATAACCAACATAAATACGGCGGTGCAGGAGCTGTTCTCCTTCGTGAACAAGGACATCATAGGGCAAAGGGCCATGGCGGTCTTCCCCGACTACCTCATACGCCCCTTCGAGCCGCTCATCTCGTTCGGGGATGAACTGACGCCCCCGGGGCAGAAGAACGGCAAGAGCCTCATCTCCGACGACAACCTGATTTTCGTGGGCGCAAGGACCTTCCAGCCCAAGGTGCGGCGCATATTGAACAAGAACCAGCTCATAGCCCTCGTCCTCTCGCTGGACGATGTCACCCTGCTGCACAACTACAAGATAACGCTGGAGGACGACGTAAGCAAGAAGACCGACCAGATACGGAAGATGAGGGACCAGATGGCCTTCTCCCTTGCCTACCTGGCAGAGCACCACGACCTTTCCAGCAAGGGGCACCTGACCCGTACCGCATACTATACCGAGGCCATAGCCAGGGAACTCCTGCGCGAGGGCATGTACAACGACATAATAGACGAAAGCTTCATACATACCATATCGCGCGTGGCCCCGCTCCACGACATAGGCAAAGTGTATGTGGACGAAAAAATACTGAACAAGAACGGGCCGCTGACTCCGGGAGAAAGGCTCCTCATGGAATCCCACACCGTCAAGGGAGCGGACTTCCTGGACACCGCGCTCAAGGACTGCGGTGACTCCCTGTACAGCGGCATGGCCCACGACATAGCCCTCTACCACCATGAATGGTGGAACGGGTCGGGCTATCCCACAAGGATTTCCGGAACAAAAATTCCCGTCAGCTCCCGCATCATGGCGGTGGCGGACGTATTCGACGCCCTTCTGAGCGAGCGCCCTTACAAGAAGGCGTTCTCCATGACGGAAGCGTACGACATCATACATTACCAGTCAGGGACGCACTTCGACCCCGCCGTGGTCACGGCATTCGAAGCCATAACGCCGGAGATAAAGGCGATTATAGAAAACATAGCCAGCAAAAACGCCACGAAGCATTAAGCCGCCCCGGGAAGCGGGCTTTCAAGCGCGGGCAGCCCGGCCCGGCCTCCGCATAACGGCCGTCAGGCCGCGTCCTTCAGTATGGAGCCGAAGTGCCTGATGTAGTCGATGAAGGAAACGTAAGCGAGGACGACGCAGAGGGCGTAGAAGGCTATGCCGACGCTCCTGAAAGTTTCCATGTCCAGGCCCCAGGCGGCTGCCGCCCCGGTGCGGACCAGGCACTCCTGCAGGAGCGAGACAAAGCAGGCGATGACATAGCTGACGGTCTTGAGCTTGCCTCCCTTGCGGGCCGCTATGGCGGTGCCCTTCTTGGCGGCGACCATGCGGAGGAAGTTCTGGCTGAACTCCCGGTAGAGGATAAGCACATAGAACAAGGCGGGCATGTAGCCCGAGAACACAAAGCAGGTAAAGGTGGACAGGTGCAGGAACACATCGGCAAAGGGGTCGAACATCTTGCCGAAGTCGCTGACCTCGCCGTTTTTGCGGGCAAAGAAGCCGTCCAGGAAGTCCGTGAACTCTGCGAATCCCAGCAGGGGGACGAGCAGGCAGATAAGAACGCCCTTCGCCGCCCCGCTTTTCATGTCAAACCAGAGGGGGATGAAATACAGGACGAAGAATACCGGTGCAAGGATGACCCGCACCAAAGTCAGCTTGTTTGACACTTTCATTGTCCCAGTATATTCCTTTTCCCGTCCAGTGTCCAGATAGTCAGCTATATAAGATAAGGCTTCCATATTGGCGGAAAGTACTGTATACTGTTTTTATATGCATTTCCGAGAAGTGACCCGAAAGCTGCCCGTCCTCCTGCTGGCCTTTCCTTTCCTGTGTACCGGCCTGGCTGGGTTGCCGTCCCAGGACTTCACGGGCCCCGGTTCTCCGTCACCGCTGCTGATGCACGACGTTGAGCAGGGGCAGGAGCCCGTCAAGGGAAGGGTCGGCTGGATACGGCAGGCCGGGCGCACGGACCAGGACTCCAAGGGGCACAGGACTGGCTACATCTTTGAGCTTCTGGACAAAATCGCTGAGAACGCGAACATAGAGTTCGAGTACATCGAGGTCTCCGGGCTGGAGGAGCTGAAGCAGCTGATGGACAGCGACCTCGTGGACGTGACTGCGGAGGGCGAGAGCGGCTACGCGCAGGAGGGCTTTTACAACCTGCCGCGCAGCATCGGCCCCGTCAACCAGATGATATGCGCGCGCGACGGCGACACCCGCTTCTTTGCAGATGATTACGAGGGGCTGGACGGCATGACGGTAGCGATGATTGACCGGCCCAGCGTCAGGGACAAGCTGTCTACATTCGAGGAGAACAAGGGCTTCTGCACCAAGCGGCGGTACTACCCCAGCTCCCATGAAGCCAAGCTCGCCCTGCTGGCGGGGAACGCCGACCTCGCGGTGCTGGACAACTACGATGACCCCCACGGCGTGGTCGTCGTAGCCAAATTCGGCTTGTCCGACCGCTTCCTGACCGTCAGGGAGGAGCGCAGCGACCTGAAGGAAGCGATGATGAGGGGCTACGGGGCGTTGCTCGCGGAAGACCCCTTCATCCTCGGCAACATGAACACCAAGTACTTCTCCGAGTACCAGATACGGAACATCGCGTTCACCAGGTACGAGCAGGACTTCATACGCAATACCCCCTCCTTGGACGTATACCTTAGGGACGACATCCCCCAGATTTCCTGCTGCCATGACGGCGTGTTCTCCGGCTACTTCCCCGCCCTGCTCGAGAAAGTCTCCCAGCGGACGGGACTGCGGTTCAACCTGCGGAGAAAGGACAAGTTCTCCGACATTTTGGAAAGCATCAAATCCGACACGTCGGGACTTTCATTCGGCATCCTGCCCAAGAGCGAGCCGTATTCCGGGGATTCACGGCTGAGGTTCGCAAAGCCGTCCGCCAGCTGCACCGTGCTGCTGGTGACCCGGCGGAAC
>CAMNGY010000134.1 GCA_946538795.1 uncultured Treponema sp. | reverse complement strand
TGGGCGAGGATATGGCCAAAGTCGGTGACGGCTATGACAACTGCTACTGTGTCGATGCTGCTGACGGCTCCTTGAAGACTATTGCCATCCTGGAGAGCGATGATGGGGTGCGCAAGATGACTGTCAGGGGAACCCAGCCGGGCATCCAGCTTTATACAGGTAATTTCCTCAAGAACATAAACGGAAAAGATGGTGCGGTATATCAGTGCCATAGTGCCGTCTGTCTGGAGACTCAGGATTATCCCGATGCTCCTAACAAGGATTCTTTCCCGAATTCCATTTTGCGACCGGGACAGACCTATCGGCATGTGACGCAGTATTCGTTTATGTTTTGAGTTTAATTTGCAAAATCCAATCAATAAGAGAGGTTAGAATGGACGTTCAGTTACAGGAACTAATCGGAAAGATTAGAAAGGACGGTGTAGAGAGTGCTACGGCTTCGGCAGGAAAAATCATTGACGAAGCTGAGAAGAAGGCTGCTGCAATCGTTAAGGAAGCTGAAGAGAAGGCCGAAGGCATCATCCGCAATGCAAAGGCCGAAACTGCCCGTATGGAAAAAGCAAGCGAGGAGGCAATCACTCAGGCTGGCCGCAACCTCATAATCTCTTTCCGTGACGGTATTAAGAAGGAGCTTTCTGCCATCGTTGCGAGCGAGACCGAGAAAGCTTATGATAAGGATTTGCTTAAGAAGTTGATCCCCGATACCGTAAAGGCTTGGGCGGCAAATCCTGATGCGGACGACTTGACAGTATTGCTTCCCTCTAAGGACTTGAAGGCTCTGGACCTGAACCTGAAGACTGCGCTTAAGGCGAAGATTTCCAAGGGTCTTGAGATTAAGGCTGACGACTCTTTGTCCGGAGGATTCAGGATTGGAAGCCGCCGGGGAAATGCCTTCTATGATTTCAGCGCAGATGAAGTCGCATCCCTTTTCAGTGCCTATCTGAATCCGAAGACGACGGAACTGATGAAGAGGGCTGCCGCAGGAATTGAGCCGGAAGAAATTCCCGATGATGATTTTGACGATGAAGAGGAAGATGACTTTGCTGGCAAGGCCAAGAGGGTCGTCGAAGAGGTTGCGGAAAAAGTCACGCGGGGCAGAAGGGCTGCAACAAAGAAAACTTCTTCCGCTGGTACAAAGAGGACGAGGAAATAGTGGAACATCTGTATTATTTGGTATCCCAGCTCCCTGCAATAAAGACTGACGACAGCGGTGCGAAGCTTCCAATTTCTACAGAGTATTTCCGTGATTTGTGCCAGCGTTTCATGTCTGAGAAGTACGCGAGAATCGCCGGGACACTTTCATTGGAACCACCTGTGGAGAATACGCCCACTGGGTCGCCATTCCTTGACGCATGGTACAAGAAAGAAAGGGACCTTAGGTTCGCTCTGGCGGGGCTACGCGCGCTGAAGATGAAGAAGGATGCGAAGGACATTCCCATCGTGTCAGACGGTGAGGTTGTCCAAGCCGCCCGCACGGCAACGGGCATGGACAGTCCGCTCAGCGCTGAGCAGTTCCTCAATGAGTACAGGCTCCAGGTCTTGGACAAGATTTCTCCGCTCGACTACTTTACGGCGGACGCTGTGTTCAGTTATGGCCTGCGCCTGATGCTTACCGAAAGGATGAAGAAATTCAACCGCGATGAAGGTTTGGCTTCTTATCATAAGATATATGATGATATTCTTGGAGAAAATAAATGAGTGAAACAAAGGGCAAAGTAGTTGCAGTCAACGGCAACATGGTCTCTGTTGAGTTTGACGGAAGAGTCTCTCTCAACGAAGTAGGCTATGTCAATGTTGATGATACAAAGCTCAAGGGTGAGGTTATCCGTGTCAGGGGAAATACCGCCCAGATGCAGATTTACGAGATGACGAATGGAATCTCCACTGATTGCAGCGTGGAATTCACTGGAGATCTTCTTAGCGTGGAAGTTGGTCCCGGCCTTCTGGGGCAGGTGTATGACGGACTTCAGAACCCGTTGCCTCTGCTCGCCGAGCATTCTGGTTATTTCCTTGAAAGGGGAGTTTATCTTTCCGCCCTCAATGAGGATAAACTGTGGGAGTTTACTCCTGTGGCCAAAGAGGGGGACAGGCTCCTTGCCGGCGACTGTGTCGGAACTGTCCCTGAGGGGCCGTTTACCCACAAAATTCAGGTTCCGTACGGATTCCTCGGGTCATACACGGTGAAGAAGATAGTTTCTTTCGGAAGCTATAAGATTCATGATACCATCGCGACCTTGACAGATGAGAAGGGAAAGAGCCATGACATCTGCATGAGCTTCCGCTGGCCTGTCAAGAGGGCCGTCAACTGCTATGCGGAGCGCCTTGCTCCGTCAGAGCCGATGCTGACGAAAATTCGTCTTATCGATACTTTCTTCCCTGTCGCCCGTGGCGGAACCTACTGTATCCCTGGTCCTTTCGGTGCCGGAAAAACCGTTCTTCAGCACACGACAAGCCGTAATGCGGATGTTGACATAGTCATCGTCGCGGCGTGCGGTGAGCGCGCAGGAGAGGTCGTCGAGACGCTTACCGAGTTCCCAGAGCTGAAGGATCCCCGTACAGGTCGTTCCCTTATGGAGAGAACGATTATCATCTGTAACACGTCGTCTATGCCGGTCGCATCCCGCGAGGCTTCCGTTTACACAGGTGTCACGCTGGCCGAATACTACAGACAGATGGGCTTGAACGTCCTTCTCCTTGCAGACTCAACGTCCCGCTGGGCACAGGCTATGCGCGAGATGTCAGGCCGCCTTGAGGAGATTCCTGGTGAGGAGGCCTTCCCTGCTTACTTGGAGAGCACCATCGCATCCTTCTACGAGCGTGCGGGAATCGTACGCCTTCGCGACGGAAGCAAGGGCTCTGTCACTATCGGTGGTACGGTTTCACCTGCCGGCGGTAACTTTGAGGAGCCTGTCACCCAGGCGACACTTAAGGTCGTCGGTGCCTTCCACGGACTTTCACGCGACCGTTCCAATGCGCGCCGCTATCCTGCCATTGACCCGTTGGAGTCATGGTCCAAGTATAGCTCGGTCATAAGCAGGGATTTGGTTGAGTATGCCCGCAGCTTGTACAAGAGGGGATCAGAGGTCAACCAGATGATGAAGGTCGTCGGCGAGGAAGGAACCTCACTCGATGACTTCATCGTTTACCTCAAGAGCGAATTCCTTGATGCGGTCTATATGCAGCAGGACAGCTTTGATGAGGTCGAGGGGGCTTCCAGCGTTGAGAGGCAGCGCTACATGTTCAAGAAAATCTTGGCGATACTCGGCTCGACGTTCAAGATTGCTGAGAAGGACGAGGCGCGTGACTTCTTCAATACGCTGAGGCAGAATTTCGTTGATATGAACTACTCTGTCTTTGAGAGCCCTGAGTTCAAGGCGCAGGAGAAGAAGATAGATGATGTTCTTGCCCAGAAGGAAGCCGTGGTTTCTGACAAGGTAAAGGCTTTGATTAAGGACGGTGAGTGATGAGCAAAGTATACAGCAGAATTGAGAGCATAAACGGAAGTGTTATCACGGTCCGTGCTAAGGGCGTTAAGCTGAATGAGCTTGCCGAGATAACGACCCGCTTCGGCAAGTCCCTTGCTGAAGTGAACAAGATTGACGGTGACGTGGTTTCCCTGCAGGTCTTTGCGGGAGGACGTGGTGTCGCCACCAACGATCAGGTTCGTTTCCTGGGACATGACATGCGCGTTTCCTTCAGCGACAACCTGCTTGGACGTATTTTCAACGGTTCGGCCGAGCCCCGTGACCACGGTCCTGCTTTGGTTGACAACCTTGTTCAGATCGGAGGTCCTTCCGTCAACCCTGCGCGGCGCATCCAGCCTAACCGCATGCTCCGCACGAACATCCCGATGATTGACGTGTTCAACACTTTGGTCATCAGCCAGAAGATTCCGATTTTCTCCATCTCCGGTGAGCCTTACAACCAGTTGCTTGCCCGCATAGCGATGCAGGCAGATGCCGATGTAATTGTTCTGGGTGGAATGGGTCTGAAGTACGATGACTATCTTTACTTCAAGAAGACCTTGGAAGAGGGCGGAGCATTGAGCAAGACCGTCATGTTCATCCATACGGCTGCCGACCCGACGGTCGAATGTATGAAGATTCCGGATCTTTCCCTCGCTGTCGCAGAGCAGTTCGCCCTTCAGGGCAAGGATGTCCTTGTGCTTCTGACGGACATGACTAACTTTGCGGACTCCATGAAGGAAATCGCCATTACCCAGGAACAGGTTCCGTCCAACCGCGGATATCCGGGTGACCTCTACAGCCAGCTTGCATCCCGTTACGAGAAGGCCGTAGACTTCTCTGATCAGGGATCCATCACGGTACTCGCCGTGACGACGATGCCTGGCGATGATGTTACGCATCCGGTTCCCGACAACACTGGTTACATAACCGAAGGACAGTTCTACCTGAAAGGCGGCCATATCGAACCGTTCGGCTCGCTTTCCCGCCTTAAGCAGAACGTCAATGGCAAGACCCGCAAAGATCACCGCGCTCTCATGGACGGCATGATTCGTCTTTATGCCTCCTACAAGGATACCTTGGAAAAGAAGAGCATGGGCTTTACGATGAGTACATGGGATGAGAAACTCCTGAAATACGGAGAGCTGTTCGAGTCCAGGATGATGGACTTGAGCGTCAACGTTCCCCTTGAGGATGCGCTTGACAACGGCTGGAGAATTCTCGCCCAGTGCTTCGACAAGAAGGAGACGGGACTTAAGACAGAGCTCATTGAAGAGTTCTGGCCGAAGAACTAGCGTACTATCAGGGGTTGTGAATGCCTAAGATAAAGCTGACGAAAAATGAGCTTAAGACTCAGAAAGATGCGCTTAAGATGTATAACCGCTATCTTCCGACCCTTACGCTCAAGAAGCAACAGCTGCAGTCAGAGATTCGCACGATAGATGAGAAAGCCAAGGCCGTCCGCGCGGAGAAAAAGGCTATAGAGGCCGACTTCGAGAAGTGGATTGCGGTTTTTGGCGAGAAAGAAGCCTTCAAGCCCGGAATGGTGACTGTGAACAACATCAAGAAGGGCTGGGGTAACATTGCTGGTGTGAAGATACCCATTTATGAGGGGGCAGACTTCGGTCGCGGTGATTACGACCTGTATGCAACACCTCTTTGGGTTGATTTGGCTGCAGACAGGATGGAGAAGGCGCTGGAACTTGATCTTCAGGCAGAGGTGCTTGATGAGCAGGTCCGCTTGCTTTCAAAGGAACTGAGGGTGACTACCCAGAGGGTTAACCTTTTTGAGAAGGTCAAGATTCCGGAGACCAAGGCTAACATCAAGAAGATAAACATCTTCTTGGGCGATGAGCAGGTCTCTGCGGTAGTCAGGAGCAAGATATCCAAGAGGAAGCTCGAGAGGAACAAGGGCGAGGAGGCCGAATCATGATTGAAAAGATGAAAAAGGTTTCCATCGTCGTCCTCGATTCGACAAGGAAAGAGTCGGTCAAGGCGTTGAGGAAGGCCGGTG
>CAMNGY010000133.1 GCA_946538795.1 uncultured Treponema sp. | reverse complement strand
AAGGCCCGCGCCGTGCTCGTGGATCCTCGCCACGATGATGTCGTCGTCGATGGTCTTGCGCACGAAGCGGGCAAGGTACCTGCCCTTGCTCTTTCCCAGCTTGTTCTTGTACAGAACAACGTTGCCCTTGGCGACGTTGTCATCCGTGAAATCAATCTTTGTGACTTCCATAATAAAACTATTATACTCGAATTTTCGCACCGGCGGGCCGCTTTCCCTGGAAACGTCCGCCGTTGCTTATGCCCATAAGGTATCACAATGAACCGGCGCGGGATGTGATAAAATCGCTTGACCGGAATTTTTTTGCCTCCCCCGTAAAGTCTGATTCGGCTTTGTTTTTTTTACGGAAGAAAGAAAATCTCTTATCTCAGTGTTCGTCTCATTCTCATCAGGTTTCAGCGGCTTCCCTGTTCTTTTTGGAGCCGCTCGATTCTGCACCCGTGGGTCTTGGTCTTCTCGTCGTAGTTGATTCTGACGAAGAGCAGGTCGCCTGAGTAGGCCGACAGGGAGTCGAAGTAACGCTTCTCCCGTATCTGCGTCATCGCGCTGCCCGCGCTGCCGTTCCGCTTGAGCTCGATCACCATTGCAGGGATATCCGGCACGAAGGGGATGAAAACGACGTCCGCGAATTCCTTTCCCGCCGTCATCTCCTTGACTATCGTGTATTTGTTCAGCGCGTATATATATGACAGGTATATCGCCGACTGCAGCGCGTCCTCGTTATTATAGCTCCTGTTCGACGTAACATGGATATGGCTCTCGTCGAGAGACCGGGCAACCGCCTCCCCGTTCATCCCCAGCGTCTCGGCCAGGAGCTCCTTGGAGGCCCGGATTATCCTGTTCGTCACGGCGTACTCGTCCACCACGGAGACGGCGTTCTTCCATTCCTGCAGCACCTCCCCGTTGGGGATACGGCAGGTCCCCTCCTCGCTGTCGTAGGCAAGGTAGCCCAGATGGATCAGGTAGGTGAACACGTCGTCCTTGCCCGTGAACTCCGTCATCGTGTTCATGAACATCGTCACGTTCACGTCCACGCTCTCTCCCGCGAGCATCCGGACCACGTCGTCCTTGGTTCCCGCGAAGTTCGCCCGTATGCGGTCGGCTATGACCGCGTAGGTGGAGGTCTTGCCCCAGTAGCTCCCGCACTTTCCGTCCTCAAGGGACATCACGACGGATTCTGGGTTGTAAATCTCGAAACCCCGCTGGCTGTAGCCGTCGTACCACCTTTTGTACTCCCCGAAGTCCGCCCCGTACTCCCCGCACAGGGCCCGTACCTCCGGTGCGATGAACCCGATGAACTCCGCAAGCCTCCCCGCGTCCAGTATCGTGTACTCGCGGAAGTTGTTCAGCTTGGACTGCACCCGGTCGCGCACGACGGGCAGAATTCCCGTGATGTATGCCAGCGCGATGGCCGGGCGCAGGGTGTCGCTCTTGAAAAGCCCGTTCAGGAAGCCAAGGTACTGCGAGAAAAGCTCCTGGCTCACGCTCTCGCGCACCAGCACGTCGTACTCGTCTATGATGACGACGAACCTCTCCCTCTTCCCGGCGTATGCCTTGAGGATGCAGTTGCCCACGGAGTCCTTCTGGTCAAAGCTTATGTCCGGGAACTGTGCGACGAACTCCCCGACAATCCTGTCCTGCATCTTGTCAAGCAACCTGTCCTTTTCCCTCTCGTTCTGGTACTCGCTGTTCATGTCTATCTTGATGACGTTCAGCTTGTTCAGGTTGATTTCGAAGCCCGGATCCCTGCTTATCTTGAAAGGGGCGAAGAGATCCCTGGAGTCGCAGCCCTTGGAGTAGTAGGCTGACAGCATGTTGCCCGCTATGGTCTTTCCGAAGCGGCGCGGGCGGGACACGCAAACATATTTGTTTGAGGTCTGCATGATATCGTTCAGGACCGCTATCATCAGCGTCTTGTCAACGTATATCTTGGAGCCTGTCGTCTCCTTGAAGTTCTCGTTGCTTGGGTTCAGATAGATTCCCATCCGGTGTCTCCTTGCAATGGTCTGCGGAGTACCATTGTAGCACTATGAGGGGAAAGATGGAAGGTCTGCGGCAAAGCCTCCTGTAACGGGCAGTTCCTCCGGCTAGGGCGGCGCAAGTGCGGGCGGGGCGGCCCTGCCCAGAATCCCCGCCCGCCCCTGCGTTCCGTGCGTCCTGCTACCGCGCAAGCTTATAAAGCCTGCCAAAATCACAGCTACCATAGTAGTCGCCGGAGGGGCTGGCGCCGGAGTAAGTCAGGTTCACCTCAATGACGCAGTCTCCTTCCGTCGCGCCGGGACCGCCCAGCGTCAAGGAAAAGTAAGCCAGCTGCCAAATGCCGGAGCTTCCCGAGGAGCCGCTTTCATAAAAACCAAAGCAGACCTTGTATCCGTCACCCGTCCTTCTGACCGTGTAGGGGCCGTAGGGATAGGCGTAAGGATGGTCATCATCCCCGAACCTATAAACAGTCCCGTCCTCGAATTTGAAAAGATAGGAATCACTTAAGACGGCAACGTCGCTGGTCGTCCACTTCGTACCGTTGAAGATGTCCTCCGCGCTGCCCGGGGCGATGCCCCCGCCTGTCATGTCCGAGGCATGGTCCGCGCTTACGGCGGCACCGGCGGGAGCGTGTAGCCCGCGCAGTGCAGGAGGTCCTCGCTCTCCTTCCTGGTAAGTTCCAGACCCATTGCGAGCAGGATGACCGTGCTTTTCCTGGGGCGGAAGTCCGCGTCATGGTTGTTGAGGATTTTTGAGAAACGCTGCTTGCTTAGTCCCGCCGCCTTGTAGATGTCGGAGTGCTTTCCCCTGGGGTTCCGCTCCATGTACTTCTGAAGGTACCAGCCAAACCTGTCGCGGAAGGACTGCCTCGCCTCCGGTATCTCGTCAGTCCTGCCCTGCCCCGTGCCTGCCGTTCGTTCCATCCGTCACCTCCTGTATGCTGATCGTGCATTGCGTATGATGGCAGTCTAGCGCAGAGGGCCGCGAATTTGGTCGCCTTAATAGCGACTTTTGCGCCCGCGCAGGGGTGCTGCCGCGACAAGTCCCCTTTAAAGCGACCCCGGGGGCTTCCAACTGTGCTATGATGGCGTTATATTATGGAAGGAGCTTCCGGGAGGACGGTGACAGGGCTATGGCGGAACTGACGGCGACGATTGACATGACGGAAAAGACGGGGGAGAATCTTGTCCGCGCGGAAAATGTCGTGATAGAGCTGGACGGGAAGAATTACGTCTTTTTCATGACGAACGACTATGCGACCATCTGCGGAAGACTCGGCTCCTCAGGCTGCCGCCCGCCCCTTGCCGAAGACCTGGAACCGGATCCCCAGCCAGACAAAAAGCTTTCGGACAAGATGAAGGAGCTGGGAGCGACATGGGCTTTGACGAGAACCCGCGGATCCGATTTCCTGTGCTACTACGACAGGCAGACGGACTCTTTTTTTGCCGCCGACCGCAGTTCCCTGAAAGTGTTCGAGGACGAGAATGACTTTAATCTCTACCAGAAACTTGCATACGCCCAGGAAAACGGTTATGACAGGGACGAACTTTTAGGAAAGTTCTTTGGAGTCCTTGAGAAAATCTACAGGGAAGACGGAGTGGACGTGAACGCGCCCGGCAAGGACGGATCGACGATGCTCACCGACGCATCAATCGATAACGACATCTGGTCCCTGAAGTTCCTGCTAAGGAGGGGCGCGGACGTGAACGCGACCGATGCGAACGGGGTTACGGCCCTGATGTATGCTGCCATGAACGGCTGCACGGACGCGGCGGAAATCCTTCTTTCCGTACCGGGAACAGAGCTTGAGAAAAAGGAGCCTTTCTCCGGGGCCACCGCCCTGCATTTCGCGGCCAGCTATGGTTTCACCGACATGTGCGCCCTGCTCGTCAAGGCAGGGGCTGACATTAACGCCACGAACAACAGGGGCTTTACGGCCCTGGCTGTTGCGGTGTCGAACGAACTGACGCATAACGCCGGGAAAGCCGCCGATTTTTTGATGCGCGCGGGTACGGACCTTGAGATAGAAAGCGGCAACGGGGATACCGCCCTTACATTGGCCGCATGCCACGGGAGCGCGGAGACCGTCCGGAAGCTTCTGGAGGCCGGGGCTGATGCGGGGCACAGGACAAAAATGGGCCTTCTGCCATTCTCTTGCGCGGTATGCCACGGAAACGCCGGAGTGGTGAAGTTTTTCATGGAACAAAACCTGTTTCCCGCCAATGAGCTGGAACGTGCCCTGGTGGAGGCGGGGCACAGGGACTTTGCGGAATGTGCCGGCATTATGATAGGGATGTCGGATAATCCGCCGGGATCCGCATATTGCGCCCTCTTCGGGGCCTGCTGCAACAACGGCCTGCACACTGCTCGGATCTGCATGGAATACGGGCCCGATGTAAACCAGAAGACGATTTACCGCGGGATGACGCTGCTGATGCTGGCCTGCCACAGCAGCTCCAATTACCTGCTCCCGGAGTTGCTGTCGGCCGGGGCTGACGTGAACGCGGCCGATGACTACGGCATGACGGCCCTGATGTACGCAGCCTCAAAGGAAAACATGGCCGCAGTCAACTTCCTGCTTGGCAACGGCGCGGACAAGACAGCGAGGAGCTCGGAGGGGAAGGATTATAAGGATTACCTCAGGGAGCCCGACAAAAGGGATACGGCCCGGCTGCTCGCGGACAGGACCAATGCGGATAGCCCCGCTAGCGGAAAATCCCCGGGCATGGTGGCAGGGCACAAGTCATTCGGCGATACGTTTGACTTCTACCTGAAAAAATACTCCGGGCGTTTCCCCGACAGGAAGAACTCAGACATTTACCGGGCGGCGGGTCTTTCCAAGCAACGCTTCTCCAAGATTCTCAGCAGCCGGGACCCGGACTACCATCCCAGGAAGGAGAACGTCATCGCCCTTGCGCTGGGGCTCAGGCTTACGCTCGCCGAAAGCGAGGATCTCATGCGGAGCGCGGGATGCCCTTTCCTGCCGGCGGACAAGACGGACATGCTTGTGAAGGATTTCCTTTCCGCAGGAAAGCACGACATACATGAGCTGAACGGGCTGATCTACGAGGCGACCGGCAAATCCTATTTCAAGTCGATGACGGCTGGTGACGAGGAATAAAGACATGGCGGAGCTGAAGGCGACGATTGACATGACGGAAAAGACGGGCGATTCCCTTGTCGCAGGGACCGTGACGGTGCCCGGTCCGGACGGAAAAAGCCATGAGTACTTCATGACCAACGGCTACGGGAGCCTCTGCAAGAAGCTGAAGTCCCTGCAATACTGGAGGCCAGTTTCAGGCGACCTGCTGCCGAACCCCGACATGGACGAGACCCTGTGCGGAATGATGCGGGAGAAAAAAGCCCTCTGGTCCATGATGACCGGCGACAGGGGCGAGCTTTTGAACTACTACGACGCGCTTACAGGCACATTTTTCTCCGCGTCGCTCCGCTGCATCTCCTCGGTCATGGACGAAAAGAAATACCCCCGGGCTTTCGTGCTTGCC
>CAMNGY010000132.1 GCA_946538795.1 uncultured Treponema sp. | reverse complement strand
GGGGCTGGCAGCTTTGGGGCGGCTGGAACGGGGACAAGGAGTACACCCAGAGCTGCGCACCCGTCCGGGAGCAGGCGGATGCCGTAGGACATGCCGTCCGCGCCGTCTACCTTTACTCCGGCATGGCCTCCGTCGCGCTTGAGACCGGGGACCAGGCTCTGGCAGCGGCATGCCGGCGCCTGTGGGAAAGCATCACCCGGAGGCGCATGTACATAACCGGCGCAATCGGATCGGCCTATGAGGGCGAGGCATTCACTAAGGATTACCACCTGCCCAACGACACTGCCTACGGAGAAACCTGCGCATCCATAGGGCTCATCTTCTTTGCCCGCAGGATGCTGGAACTGGACAGGAAGGGGGAGTACGCCGACGTGATGGAGCGAGCCTTCTACAACACGGTGCTGGCCGGAATGCAGCTGGACGGCAGGAGCTTCTTCTACGTGAACGCGCTTGAATCCCTCCCCGGTATCTCCGGCAAGGCTGTCACCCACAGGCATACGCTGCCCGTCCGCCCCCAATGGTTTGCATGCGCGTGCTGCCCGCCCAACGCGGCCCGCCTCATCGCATCAATAAGCCGCTACGCCTGGATGCTGGACGCCGGAACCAAGACCGTCTACAGCCTGCTTTTCATCGGCGGAACTCTGGACCTGTCCGAGTCTTTCGGCGTGAAAATCCGCGTGGCGACCGGTTACCCCTACGACGGCAGGGTAGAGTATTCCTTTGAGCCTTGCGGGGCCACAAAAGCGGCCGCAAATACGTGCGGGGCCGCAACAGAGGTCGCAACAGCAGGCGCAAAACCGGGCATACAGCCGGGCGCAAAGCCGGGCATACAGCCGGGCCACCTAACCCTGGCGGTCAGGATACCAGGATGGTCACGAGGAAAAGTACGCTGCTTCAAGAACGGGAAGCCCCTCGCTTACGAGGAGAAAGACGGCTTTGCATACATAGTATATTCAATGGAAGATTTTTCCCCGGATGACAAGCTCGTCTTTGAGTTCGGCATGGAAATAAAAAAGATATACCCCTCGCCCCGTATAAGCGCGGACTCCGGCAAGGCTGCCTTCATGCGCGGCCCGCTGGTCTACTGCGCCGAAGGGGCGGACAATCCCGGCGGCGTCCTGAACCTGCGCGTCAGGAAGGATGCGGAGCCACGGCTCCTTCCATTCAGCAAGGACGAGCTGTTCGGGGTGCAGAAGCTTGCGGTCGCGGGACGTCGCGTCCGGGACACGGAAAGCCTGTACAGCGACGGCAGGCCGGAGGAGGATGACTGCGACATAACGCTCCTTCCATATTATGCCTGGGCCAACAGGGGCGAGAACGAAATGCGGGTCTGGATTCCGGAAGAATAGGCCGGCAGAGAGGCACTGGCATGGAAAAGGCCCTGAAAGACAGGCTGGTCGTCCTTGCGGACAAATACGAAAACGCGGGTTTCCTGGAAAAAGACCCCTCCTGTTTCATGCACCGCTACAGGCAGACGGAGGACCAGGAGACCGTCGCCTTCATCGCCGCTGCCCTCGCGTTCGGCAGAAGGGATCAGATTCTATCCCACGTGGAGCAGATTCTGGCCCTCGCTGGGGAAAGCCCCTCGGACTGGGTCGCGTCAGGCGGATGGGAGCCGCATTTCCCGGACTCGCCCGCCTCCTTCTACCGCACTTACAGCCATGCGGCGATGCGCTCCTTGTTCGGGACCTTGCAGGACATTCTGAGACAGGGAACGCTTGGCGAATATTTCCGGGCCAAATATCTGGATGAAGGAGAAGAGCCCGGCGGGAGCGGAACTTCCATCATGCAACGGCATCCCTGTCAGGATGGAAAGGGCCGCAATGCCCACGCCGCCCATCTCTGCCAGGTCATCGCATCCTGTTTCCCCGACAGCTGCACCCTCATACCAAAATCCTCCGCCTGCGCGTTCAAGAAGCTCAACATGTTCCTTCGCTGGATGGTGAGGGACTCCTCCCCCGTGGATCTGGGCCTGTGGGCATGGCATGACAAGGCAGACCTGCTCGTGCCCCTTGATACCCACGTCATGCAGGAGGCGACCCGCCTGGGCCTGCTGGCCCCCTCCCCTAGCGGAAAGGTGCGGGCCGCCACCCTCAGGTGCGCCGAGGAGCTTACCGCGACGATGGGCGAGGCATTCCCGGGCGACCCGACGAGGGGCGACTATGCCCTGTTCGGACTGGGGGTGGACGAGGGGCTTTGAAAAAAGGCCCGGAAATCACGCCCACACTTCTCAAAAAAATGTGGGCGGCTGCACATCGGGCAATGCGCAGCCTGATTTGATAAAAACACCCCTTACAGGCTGGCGAGAGCCTTGTAGCTGGCCTTGAGCGCGGGGTAAATCTGGGTGTACAGCTTGTAGAACTTCTCGTACTCCCTGCTGTTCTCCGCAATCGGGTTCTGCGGCGGGTTGGTCTTGATGACCGCGTCACAGGCCTGGGGCACGGATGACCAGACTCCCGTTCCGACTCCGGCAAGGATGGCGACACCGAGCGCGGGGCCTTCCTTGCTGGCTACGGTCGTGACCGGGCAGCCGTACACGTCGGCGAGCATCTGCCTCCAGAGGGGGCTTGAGCCGCCGCCACCGCAGGCGAGCATCGTGTCGGTCTTGACACCCATGCCGCGCAGGACCTCCATGGAATCCCTCTGGCTGTAGGTAACGCCCTCCATGACGGCGCGCAGCAGATGGGCCTTGGTGTGCATGGCGGACAGGCCGAAGAACACGCCGCGGCAGTCAGGATCCAGGTGCGGGGTGCGCTCGCCCATAAGGTAAGGCATGTAGAGCAGCTTGTCGCAGCCGATCGGAATGCGGTCGGCCTCCTTGTCCATCAGGAAGTAAGGATCCTTGCCCATGCCCGCCGCAGTCTGGATCTCGGCATTGCAGAAGTTGTCGCGGAACCACTTGAGCGAGAGGCCTGCTGCCTGGGTAACTCCCATGACGTGCCATGCGCCCGGGACGGCGCAGCAGAAGGTGTGGACGCGGCCAGCCGGGTCAATGGAAAGCTTGGAGGTATGGGCAAAGACGACTCCGGACGTTCCTATCGTTGTGAAAGCCCTTCCGTCAACGACCGTTCCCGTACCGACGGCGGCGGCGGCGTTGTCGCCCGCTCCTCCGACGACCGGGGTTCCTTCCTTGAGCCCGCAGAGGTCGGCGGCCTTGGCGGTCACTTTCCCTGTCACCTCGGGGGACTCGTAGACCTTGGCGAGCAGGGCCTTGTCTATTCCGAGCTTGCCCAGAAGCTCGTCCGACCACTGGCGGCGCGGCACGTCAAGGAGCTGCATTCCCGACGCATCGCTGACTTCAGTCGCGAACTCGCCGGTCAGCATGTAGCGCACGTAGTCCTTAGGCAGGAGGATGTGGGCGCACTTAGCGTAGGTCTCCGGCTCGTTGTTGCGCACCCAGAGAATCTTGGAGGCGGTGAAGCCCGTCAGGGCGGGATTGGCCGTTATGTCTATGAGCTTCTTGGCCCCGACCTTGCTTGTTATCTCCTCGCACTCCTTGGCCGTCCGCTGGTCGCACCAGATGATGCTGCGGCGCAGGACCTTGCCGTCCTTGTCCAGCATGACAAGACCGTGCATCTGGCCGGAGATGCCGATTCCCTTGATATCCTCCTTCTTGGCCCCGCTCTGGGCAATCACGGACTTCATGCCCTCGACGGAGGCATTCCACCAGTCAAGGGGATCCTGCTCCGCCCAGCCGTTCTGGGGCTGGTAGAGGGGGTACTCCACTGTCTTGGATGCGAGGGGGGTGCCCGCCTCATCGAAAATCACCGTCTTGGTGCCGCTCGTACCAAGGTCAACGCCGATAAGATATGCCATGTGCTAGTCCATCCTTAGATTGAGATTGTGTTTGCTTCTATTGTACCACGAGTTTGCCTTTGCAGGATATAGGGAAATTTTACAATGGCTTCCGGCCATAAAGCCGTCCCTCACAAGCCATTGTCACTGTGGCTTATTGCCATTGCAACCGCGGCTTATTGCCATTGCAACTGTGGCTTATTGCCATTGTCACTATGGCTTATTGCCACAGCAACCGCGGCTTATTGCCATTGCAACAAACCAACCCTGCCACGCCAGGACATTCCCTTCCCGCCCCTACTTCCCGGCCTCGGCGTAGATTCCCAGCAGGCGGACATATTCCGTGGCCTCGTTGAGCTTGCCCATCAGGCCCGCCACGATGGAGCTGGCCGGCATGTCCGAAGGCTTTCCTCCCGGCCCCGAAAGCTCCGCGTCCATGTAAAACCAGTACTTCCACGGCTCGCCAGCTATGGGGCGGGACTCCAGTCGCGTCAGGTTCAGCTTGCAGTCGCTGAAGATTCCCAGCACCCGGTGGAGCGCGCCCGGCTCGTTTCTCGTCTTGATGATGAAGCTCGCCATGTTCGGCACGATGTTGACCTCGCCGGAGATGCCCCTGCCGTCCGCCGAGTTGGACTGGATGACGACGAAGCGGGTGAAGTTGCCCGGGTCGTCCTCTATGTCCTCGGCAAGCAGGTCAAGCCCGTAGAGGGGGGCGTTGAGGGGGCTCGCTATGGCGGCGTTCTCCTTGAGGCCGCCCTTCGCGACCAGCTCGGCGGCGGTCGCGGTGGAGGCTGCCTCCACCATCGTCCAGCCCTTGTGCGCGTCCAGGAATTTCTTGCTCTGGCTCAGGGCCTGGGGGTGGGAGTAGACCCGCCTGATATCGGAAAGCGTCGCGCCTTTCACGCCGAGCAGGGCGTGGCGGATGTTCAGCGTCACCGCCCCGACTATGCTCACGTCCTCGAAGCGGGTGAAGTTGTCGTAGTTCTGGTAGACCGAGCCTGCGAGCGAGTTCTCGATCGGGACCATGCCGTAGTCCGCCTTGCCGTCTGTGACCGCCTGGAAGATCTCCGGGAAGGAGTCCACGGGGCTTGCCTCGCAGTCCGCCGCGTCAAAGTAGCGGGATATCGCCTGCTCCGCGTATGCCCCCCGCTTGCCCGAATAGGCGACGACGACCTTGCCCTTGCGCCTGCCGCCCTCCTGGACGCGGACCACCGAGGGCATCTCCTGCCGGATGTGGGCGACGGACTTGCCCATGACGGGGGCCAGGGCCTCCACGTCGTGCATCATCTTGTCGAACTGGGCGGGCAGCATGGACTGGGCCCCGTCCACGAGCGCACTGCCGGGGTCCTGGTGCACCTCCACCATCAGGCCGTCCGCCCCGCTCGCAATGGCGGCAAGGCCCATCGCACCGACCTTGTCGCGGGTCAGCACGGTATGGCTCGGGTCCACGATGATCGGCAGGTGGGTCAGCTGGCGCAGAACGGGGACGGCGGAAAGGTCCAGCGTGTTGCGGGTCGCCTTCTCGAAGGTGCGTATGCCCCGCTCGCACAAAATGACGCTGTCGGTTCCGCTCGAAAGCAGGTACTCCGCCGACATGAGGAGCTCCTCCAGCGTCGCCGAGTAGCTGCGGCGCAGGATGACGGGCCTTCCTGTCGCGCCGACCGCCTTGAGCAGGTCAAAGTCCTGCATCGTCCTGGCCCCTATCTGGAATACATCGACGTAATCGAGCATCATGGGGATGTGGCTCCCCC
>CAMNGY010000131.1 GCA_946538795.1 uncultured Treponema sp. | reverse complement strand
AGACCAGCAACAACAAGTCATACCCGGTGTTCAGGTGCGCTTTATAGAATCTGTAGGCTTCCCGGCTCAGGCGCTTGGACCTGTTCCTGTCCACAGCGCGACCGTAACCTCTTGGAAGGGTGAAGGCTATCCTGTTACGGGGCAGGCCGTTCTCCTTGAAAAATAGCTTGGCTCCCCAGATGCCCACCTTGTTCCCCTGTTTGAAAAGTCTGGAAATCTCCTTCGGCTTCTTGATATGTTCATCGCGCCGGAAAGGGCCGGTCTTCGCCATAACGCACACCTGCCGCTCCTCCTGCCCTGCCGCTTCATTCTCCATAAAGAAGGCCTCCGGAAAAATCCTTTAAAGCAGAATGGCAGCAACCATTCTGCCCAGCGCAAAAAAGCTTACCAAGTCTTGGTCTTGCACTTGCCGCTCTGGTAAGGCTTCTTCTCGTCAGAAACGGTGAGCTTCCAGCGTCCCTTCTGGCGCCTCCTTTTCAGGACCAGGCGGCCTCCCTTCGTCGCCATCCTTGCGCGGAAACCGAATTTCCTGTTGCGCTTGACCTTGCTGGGCTGGTATGTACGTAACATATATTTCTCCTCATTGTAAAGATTTTCCGATAGTAGGCGGTAGTTTATCACAGTTTTCGTCATTCCGTCAAGTGGAATACAGGGTATAAACTCTTTAAAAGAAGTGAAAAACAACGGCTTTTCCGGTTTTCTTCCTTGTCAGAATGCCGATTTTATACTAGAATAAGGTATTATCAACCAGAGAAAATCTTAATTAGGAGCAAGACTTTTTATGGAGAATAAGATTTCTATAGACCAGCCGCCAGCTATCGTAAACATACTGAACGGCTCGATGCAGGTCTTTCCGTTCCTCGCCACCATGCTCTTGGGCTATCACTACGGAATTTTCACCTTCGGCGAATACCTCAAGTTCTTCTTCAGCGTCCTGAACATCCCGGTCCTCATACTGAATGTTCTTGCCGTGTACCTGCCCAACAAGCTCGTCTACACCAAGCTCATGGCCTTCGACGGTACCGAGGACTCGGTGAACAGCTGCAACACCCTCGCGAACAAGTATTCTTCCATTAATATCGGGGTCACGATAGGATTCGTCCTCCTGTACCCGCTCGCGATGGGATTTGCCGCACACAGCGGAAATTACCCCAACTTCAACTTCGCTACCTTCTTCATGACCTATGTCGGATGCGGCTTCCTGGGCGCGGTGTTCCTGTACATCCACTGGCTGGAGAACTACGAGGCATGGCTGTCATTCCTGCCCCTCCATCAGGGGAACATGGGCCTTTCCATCGTCGCCCGCTACGTGGCGGTCCTGACCGTCCTGATGAGCGGCATCTTCTTCCTGGTTGCCGGCCCCGCCTTTGCCGTGAAGTACCATACGGTTCCCGTCAATCGCTTCGTCACAAGCCTGATGCTCCCCCTCATGATTGGAGGAGTCGTGCTTGTCCTCCTCGGCATGCTCACCATGACCAGCGGCATCAAAAAGAGGCTGGACCGCATCACCTACTTTGCGGGCAACATCTCGCAGGGCGACTATACGGGGAAGGACCTTGACATCGTCAGCCGTGACGAGTTCGGGGTCCTTACCGGCCGCCTGAACCGCTTCTTCAACACGACGCGCGACATACTGAAGGGCTTCAAGGGCAACATAGACGACACCAACAAGGTCGCCGTGGAGCTTGAGAGCAACATGACCGAGACGACCGCGACGATCCAGCAGATCCTCGGGAACATAAACACCGTCAAGACCCAGATGGGCGGGCAGGCCGCAGGAATCAACGACGCTACTATAGCCGCCAGCGAGATAGTCGGGAACATCCAGACCCTGAACCGCAGCGTTGAGGAGCAGACTGCCAGCGTGGAGCAGAGTTCCGCCGCCGTCCGCGAGATGGTCGCCAACATCCAGAGCGTCACCAACATCCTTGAGAAGAACGGCGTTCAGGTAGACATGCTCGCCAAGGCCTCGGACGAAGGTCAGAAGAGCGTCCAGAACGCGGTCGCCATGTCCAAGAAAATCCTTGAGGAGTCCGCGGGCGTACAGGAGGCCAGCTCGGTCATCCAGAACATAGCCGACCAGACCAACCTGCTCGCCATGAACGCCGCAATCGAGGCCGCCCACGCCGGTGAGTCCGGAAAAGGATTCGCCGTCGTCGCGGACGAAATCCGCAAGCTCGCCGAGCAGTCCAACACCCAGGGCCGCAAGATAAGCGAGAGCCTCTCCAGCCTGACCGAAGTCATAAAGGGCGTGGCCCAGACGACCGGGCAGCTGCAGGACCAGTTCGGCAAGATCTACGACCTGACCCAGACCGTCCAGCAGCAGGAAGGGGTCGTCATGAACGCGATGAAGGAGCAGAACGAGGGCTCCACCCAGATTCTGGACGCGATGAAGAACATAGACAACTCCACCGTCAGCGTCAAGCAGGGGGCGACGGAGATGCTTGCCGGCGGAAAGAAGATTTCCACCGAGATGGAGAGAATCAGTCAGACCGCCGAGACCATCACGAACTCCATGGAGGAGATGTCGGAGGGCGTGACCCAGATAACCGAGGCCGTCGCCAACGTCACGAAGAGCTCGGAGGAGAACAACGAGGCCGCCAAGCAGCTTGAGGAAGTCATCCGCAAGTTCAAGCTGTAAGGCCCAAGGTTATTCCTTTGCCAAATTCAGGGCTCCCCCACGACTTCTTTTGCTGTAACCAAGGAGCCGTGCGGGGAGTTTTCTATAATATGAGCCTCAAAAAAGAATCACCAGCGGTGATTTTTGGAGAGGCCGTTTATGACAGCTAACCAAGGAGCAAGAAATGAAAAGAAGCAGCTTTGTCTACGCACTCGTATTCACCCTGACGGCCATGTCCGCCGTCCTTCCCGCATTCGTCCCGGAGACGGCAGCAGCCGAGGAGGTTTCCAACGGAACCAAGATAAAAGAAGGCGCGAAGGGTATTTTCAACGGAGTGAAGGGAGCCGTCAAGGACGGGACCAACAGCGCGAAGAAGAAGGCAAAGGAAATCACCCAGGAATCCTACGTGGGCGAGTGGTACTTCGCCAACGGCAAGTACGCCACCATGATAACGCTCGAAAGCGACTGGGACTTCAAGATTACCCAGACCAAGAACGGCGGCGAGAACGTCTGGACAGGAACCTATGACGAGGGAGACGAAAAGAGGACCCTCATCCTCCACCTTGTCTCGGACAACGGCAAGACATCCTACAAGGACTGGAAGCTGTCCTACATCGCCGAAAAGAAGGATTACCTCATCGTAAGCTGCGACAACCTCAAAGATGATCCCAACGGCTACAACTTTGCCAACCGCACGCTCTTCAACTACGTAGGAAAATGAGCAGGCTTTGAGGCCGCCGCCCTTCCGGCAGCCTCTCCAACCTCCCTTCCGGCAGCCTCTTCCAGCCGCCCTTCCGGCAGCCTCTGCCGTGCCCCTGCTGTACCCCTAAGCATCCGGGGCTTTCACGGGGCCGTCGCAGCCGCTCAGCAACACCTCGGGCCGTTCCAGCCTGAGGCAGCGGATTATGTCCTGCCGGACGGCCCCGGTAGCGCTTCCCGTCAGCGCCAGGAAGGAGGCCTTCGGAAAATTCCTCCTCACATGGCATATCCCCAAATAATCAGGCCGAAAGTCGTTTCCCCACCTGCTTACGCAGTGGGCCTCGTTTATGACGAAGAGCCTTATCTGCTCATGCAGCCGCGACAACAGATGCCTGACCCTCTGTTCCCGCAAGGCTTCGGGCGGAAGATACAGCATAGCGCCCTTGCCGCACATGCATGCATCCTCAAGCTTGTGACAGCCCTCCCCGTAGTCCTCCACGGAAAGCCTAGCATGCAGGCACACAACCTCCACCCCGGCCGGTCCCAGCCGGGAACGCAGCCTGACCACTGAATTCTCCAAGAACTCACGGAAGGGGGAGATAACGACCGTCATGCCCCCAAGCAGCAGGGCCGCCAGCTGATAGCACAGGGACTTCCCGCCTCCATCCGGCATGACCGCCAGCGTGTCACGCCCCAACATCACGCACGAAACCACATCTTTCTGAAGCGGACGGAAATGCTCGTACCCGAACATGTCTCTCAGGCGCTTGCCCGCATCCCCGCAGGCCTTCCCGTACGCAGCCGCAGCAAAGGCAGGACTTTCGCAGAAAAGGCCCGTCCTACCAGCCCCAACAATACGCGACTGCATGCGGGCAGTATCCCTGAGCCTCCTTTGAATTTCGCTATATTGCACATCTTCCATAATTACCCCCTTGAAAAAATCTTTCAGAACTGATATAGTATTCTTGTATCCAGCCGGCTTGGTGGAATGGTAGACACGAAAGACTCAAAATCTTTTGCCAGCAATGGTGTCTGAGTTCAAGTCTCAGAGCCGGTAACACAGCCAGAAAATCCCGCATGTCATGCGGGATTTTTTTTTGCCCGGATGCCTAAGACTTATCCGGTTCAAAGCCCTGCCGGCCCTTAGCCCGCACCTACACAGCAGCACCTGTACGCACCGGACCGGTCAGACCAGGCAAGACGGCTTGCCCGCACCCCAAGCACCCGGCCGACACCCAAAACCGCACCACGGCGGCACCACGGCTACCGCCCCCGCATGACCATGCCTACAACATCCCCAGCTCCTCCGCCATCCCTCCGGGCCGCCTGTATGAAAGGGCCTCCCCCATGCTCTCCGCGCTTATCAGCCTCTCCCCTTTCATGTCCGCGATGGTGCGGGAAAGCTTCATGCAGCCGGAAATGCTCCTGGGAGAAAAAGAGTAGCGCTGGCTGGCGGACTCAAGTATTTTCCCGGCTTCCGCAGACAGGACGCAATGCTCCGCGACCTCGTCCGGCAACAGCCTCGCGTTCTTCTTTCCCTGCCTTTCCCGCTGGGCCTGAACAGCCCTTGCTATCCCCCGCCTGAGGAACTCCGTCGTAAGCCGTTCCCCACCGGCCTGCCCTTCGTCCGGGCAAGGTTGTTTTTCCACCTGAACGCGGATGTCTATCCTGTCCAGCAACGGGGCCGAGAACTTTTTCCAGTACATTGCCACGCTGCTGGCAGAACAAAGGCATATCCGGTCCTTGGAACCGAAGTTCCCGCAGGGACAGGGATTCGCGGCCACAAGCAGCTGGAACGAGGCGGGGAAGACCGTGGACCTGCCCGCCCGGCTCAGCGTGATGGCCCCGCTTTCCAGGGGAACCCTCAGCATCTGAAGGACGGAGCTTTTGAATTCAGCCGCCTCGTCCAGGAACAGGACCCCGTTGTGGGCCAGGGATATTTCTCCCGGCGTAAGGCGCGGCCCGCCACCGCACATGCCCTCCATGCTGGCAGTCTGATGGGGCTGCCTGAACGGCGCGTTGCGGACAAGGGGACTGTCCTTGGGCAGAAGACCCGCAATGGAATAAATCCTCGTGACGGGAAGGGATTCTTCCGGGGAAAGCAGGGGCAGCAGGGCCGGGAACTTCTGCATGGCCAGCGTCTTCCCGCAGCCAGGCGGCCCGAAGGCCATGACATTGTGTCCCCCGGCCGCCGCCAGCTGCAAGCCCCTGATGAAAAAATCCTGCCCGCGTAT
>CAMNGY010000130.1 GCA_946538795.1 uncultured Treponema sp. | reverse complement strand
CATCTTTGTCAGGTTGTTTATCTCAAGCCGGGGTTTGGATTCGTATTCCTCCGGGTTCTCTATCTTCTGGGCTTCCAGTGCCGCCTCAAGCCGCATGAGGTTGCGTTCGGTATTGTAATTGTTGTTGAAGCGGCGGCCTGTGTAGCCGTTTCCGTTCCCGTTGTAACGGTTTCCCCGGTAATTGGGGCCGGCAGATTGCTGCCCGAACCTGCGTCCGCCATTATCCCAGTTTCTTCTTTGATAATGTCCTTGATAGGGCCGGCTTTCTTTCTGGTTTGTATCGACGTCCCGGACCTGCTCGAACGACTGGTCTGCCGTGTCTGCTTCCTGCGGGATGCTGGAATCTGAATCTGAAGGAGCGGGACTGGACGGCTGATAATCTGTAGAACTGGGAATCTGAGGCTCTGGATTGCCGAACAGGGATGGCTGGCTGTTTTCAGACGATTCGGCAGGGGCTTCTGAGCCCGCTGTTTCTGGGGCCGGTGCTTCAGGCGCTGCTTTCTTGAGAACCCTGCGCTTTCTGGTCTTTGGTTCGGGAACGGCTTCGCTTGTCTGTTCTGCTGTGTCTTGCCTGTTCTCTTCTTTTTCTACTTGACTTTCTTCTGAAACGTCTGAATTGCGGCGTCTAGTATAGGCCATAAATGCCCTCCGTTATTGTAGGAACCATTCAGGCAAAATGCTGACTTACGGCATCCTACGAATTTACATAAACTGACTAAAGGATTAGCCCCCCATCGGAGGCATTCCTTGAAAATCTATAATCCATAAAAAAGATTTTTATTGATGCAAAAATAATGTAGACAGATTAGTCCTGCAACCTTGTGCAAGAGATACACTATACTATATGGGGAAAATTGTCAACACTTTTGTTTTTCCCGTAAAAAAGCCTCTATCTTTTCAAGGCAGTCCACGTATATATTCTCTTCAACCGGAGCAAGGAATTCCGCTCCCGGACTCTTGCAGATGGCGTAGTGGTAGTCCAAGTTCAGGGCGGAGGCCAGGATGCGGAAACCGGGGTCATGGTAGAATTCTGGGTACAGTTCCAGGATGCCTGTTCCTGCCCGGCTCCATATCAGGTTTACCAGACCTGCTCCATGGGGGGCCACGACGAAACGAGCGGAGGCGAAAAGCTCAGCCTGTTCGCGGAGGGTCATTTCTTCCAGATAATATGTCCTGAATCCGAACTCCCCGAGTATTCTGAGAAGTTCTTTCTCGTTCTCGATTTTACGACGGCTCGACCTGTTCCGGGAGATATAGATGAGCTTTTCCGCTTTTGTCTTCGTCAAGCCGTTTTTTTCTGCCAGGAACGAATACGCATCCTTTGACCACGGGGGCATGTACAGCTTGTTGTAAAGTTCGTGTCCGCGCAGGTGCGAAAGCTCATAGTTGTTCACAAGTGATGGGCATATTATGGTGTCTGCCTGTATGACTTCGTTTTTTTCGGCTTTCAGCACTTGGTTTTCATGTATGCCCAGCATGTCCAAGGCTTCTTTCTGAAAGCCTTTCCCCGTGTTCAGCACGTAGTAATCCGCTTCCAGTCCGCTCTGCTTGAAAATCCACCATCGCAAGAGCAGCTCTACCATAAAATGGTAATAACTGTCCTCAAGTCCTGACAGCCCCAGCAGCAGGACCCTCGCGCGGATTTTTCTTCTGGGGCTTAGGTCCAGGCACTCTCCTGTCAGGGGGTTCTCGTTTTGTGAGCTTATTTCCTCAAGAATTCTGCCCCGCCTGGTGAAAACCTCTTCCCTGCCGTATATGAACTTGCCTTCTTTTATGCTGAAAACTTTATAAGCTGGGACCGGCATGGTATATGGGGAAAAGTCAACGTTACCGTCCAGGCTGCTGGACAGCCTTAGGCTGAATGAAGATGCAGGAAAGACCTGTGAGGAAAAGACTCCTTCCTTTCCGTCGCCGGGGGAGGGGAGGGGGCGCACGCCCCTTTTCGGGCTGTATGGCAAAAGCTTTTTTACGGTCGCTTTCAAGGTCCTGAGGCTCATAATCATAGTGGCATCAGAAGTTCCGCGATTCTGACGAACGTCGGTACGGATATTATGCAGAGGACTGATGTGGATAGCACCATCAGGCTTGTGTAGGATGCGTCTTTGTTGAAAAGGCAGGCGAAGCTGGAAACGCTCATGCCTACCGGACATAGGCTGCAGATGAACGCCACGAAAAGCTCTGTTCGTAGCCCCGATCCGCTTGCGAAGAGCTTCCAGACTGAAAGAACCAGCATCAGGCTGACCAAGGGGCAGATAACGAGGCGGAGGAGGCAGACTTTTGCTATCCTGCGCGCATAGGGGGCATCACTTGTCTTTTTGAAGGATGCGAACAGAAGACCCAGCAGTACCATTGACAGGGCGGTGTTCATGTCGCTTATATAGGAGAGGGGCTTTGCTATGACATCGGGCAGGGTAACCGGAAGACAGTAGAGAAGCAGGCCGCACAGCAGGGCGACTATGTTAGGGTTTGTCAGCACTTTCTTGATTCTGAAGCTGTGCGACATCTGGTATTCACCGTAGGTCCAGAGCCAGATGTTGAACACAGCCAGGTAGCCGGTCAGGTAGAAAATTCCTTCAGGACCGAACACTCCGTTTATAAGGGGGATCCCGATGAAACCGCAGTTCGTCAGTACCGTGCCTACCTTGTCAAGGCCGTCCAGCTGCTTTGCTTTTTCGTCCTTTGAGCGGACGAAAATCGTGACAACTACCGTCATGATTATGTGCAGGATAAGGCTCAGCAGTATTACGAAGGCCAGTTTCTTCAGCTTTTGGTTGTCAAATTCCCTGTTGAATGAGTTGAAAATCAGGCAGGGGTTCACGAAGTAGAGCAGCAGGCGGCTGAGGAAGCTGCTTTCGGAGTCGCCAAGGCGGTTTTTCTTTGAGAAAGCGAAAGAAAGGACCGCTATGGCCATCATGATCAGCAGCTGTTTTAGGACCGTTATATACATAACGGCCATTATATCGTTTGTTTGCGTAAAAAACAATTGCCTGTTTTTTTCATCCACTTGACAGAATTTGTTAAAATTCTGTATAGTATAGAACACGATAATTTTGTTTGGAGGAAAATGCTATGGCAGGAGCCAGTAAGAACTCTCGTACTACAGTTGCGACACATAAGTTCATCCACGAAGAGTGTGGCGGTGAGATTGTTATGAAGACCATAATGGAAAATGGCAGAATTCGCAATTATGCCGAGTGCCAGAAGTGCAAGAAGCAGGAGCGCCGCCCGAAGGATTTCAAGTAATTCCTTTCGGGGTTGTTGGGGTTTTAGTAAGCCGGGAAGCGTTTGCTTTTTTGAAGGGCTTTTAGTTTTTTTGATTTTGGGGGTATTCCTTTGTCAGTTAAGAAATCGTCTGCAGAGAAGCGATATGTGCAGAGTGAGGTTCGCAGGATTCGCAACAAGGCCGTAAAGTCCCGTTGCCATACGGCGGAGAGGGCTTTTGTAGAAGCCGTCCAGAAGAAGGACAAGGCTCTTGCCGAAGAGAAGTATAAGGTGTTCCAGGCGGAGCTGGATGTGGCTTTCCGCAAGGGTGTGAAGAAGAGGAATGCTGTTGCTCGTAAGAAGAGCAGGATGATGAAATTCTTCCATAAGAACTTTGCCGCTGAGGCTGTTTCGTCAAACTGACAGAATTATCTTCCGTCCCGTTTGAGCCATAAGGCTTGAAAGGGACGGTAGCTTCTAATTTTTTTAAATTTCATCGTGATGGGGTTTATGATATATGGCTGGTAAAAAAATTACGAAATATGATTTGGTGGAAGCTATATATCAGAATACATCATATGAAAAAAAAATAGTGCAGGATGTCGTAGAGAACCTTCTGCTTGGTTTGAAAGATGCCATGAAGGTCGGAGATACTATAGAGCTTCGGGGATTTGGTACTTTTGAGCCAAGGCTCCGGAAGGGCCGTGCTAAGGCTCGTAATCCTAAGACAGGGGAGCAGCTTTCCGTCGCACCCCACTATGTAGCAGCTTTCCGTTCGGGACAGGAGTTGAAGAAGGCTTTGTGGGATCTTCCTGTTCCGTCGCTTTCAGATGAGTAAGGGCATTGAAGGCTCTTTTACAAGTTTTTCTTTCAATTATTTTTTTTGTCTTGGGGCAGCCTAATGTGCTGTTCAAAGATGGTTTATTTTTCCTTTCTTTTTTTTCGCTCCTTCCTGTTTTTCTTGCCGTTGAAAAGACTGCTATGAGGCGTGTATTTTTTTTAGGCTTTGTTTATGGGCTTTTTGCATACGGTTTGATGTGTTTTTGGGTCGCTCGATATGCCCACAGCCTTTTTTTTGTTGCCGTCATATCATACGCAGTCTTGTACGGTCTTTGCTTCCTTGTGATGAAGTTTCTCTCTCTCTGTTACAAGGGGTTTCCATATCATGCCATGGCCCTTGCTTTCTGCAGTTTTGAGTACCTGAAATCCCTTGGACCGCTTGGCTTCGGATATGGTATCATTGGTTACAGCCAGTGGAAATTCAGTCCTCTCCTTACAGCCGCATCGGTTGGAGGTGTCTGGATTGCTTCCGCTTTTTGCGCTTTTTTTTCGGCATCTTGTGCCAATGGGCTCGTTTCGTACAGGGAAGGCAAGTTGAGAAGGGGGGCAATTCCAGCCATTGCGCTCTTACTGATAACAGTATTCTTTGTCATGCTGGGATGGCATGTTTCCTGCAGGGGCGGAGAACATAAGGATATTACCGTGGTGCTGGTGCAAAACGGCACAGATTCGTCCAAGTATACTGAAGAAGGTTATAAAAGGGATATTTTCTCTTTGGTTTCCTTGACAGAGGAGGCTCTTTCCATATACCAGGATGCGGATTTTGTTGTCTGGCCGGAAACCTCTGTGGTCCCGCCTCTGGTGCACCATTATGACTCCAGGACAGATATAGCCCGCTTTAATGCCGTTTCGTCAGTTTTAGGGCTGATGGCCAGGACTTCCGCGTGTTATATCATAGGCAACCATTCTATTGACGAAGACGGGGATGACTGCAATACCGCCCTGATATTCGATCATGAGAAAGGCCCTGTTCTTCCGCCCCATCCAGATATGTATGTGAAACAGCATTTGGTACCCTTTACGGAATCCCTTCCGTTTTACCCTTTGCTGAAAGGTCTGTATGACAGGTTTGTCGAGGACAGAAGTTTCGTCTGGAAGGCAGGAGAAGAGCCCGTTGTTTTTGAAGACCGGGGCATTTCCTTTTCAGTCCCGATATGTTTCGAGGACACCTTTGGAAGTCTGTGCGCCAGGTTCGTAAAGGATGGCGCCAATTGCCTTTTCAGCATCTGCAATGATTCTTGGGCATCCTCTCCTGCATGCCAGCGGCAGCACCTTGCTATGTCTGTTTTCAGGGCTGCCGAAAACGGGGTTCCTGTCCTGAGAAGTACGGCGAGCGGCGTAAGCTGTGTAATAGACAGGAATGGAGATGTAGTAGAGGAGCTTGAAGAATTTTGTCCTGGATTCTTGGGCAGGAGGATTTCGGTTCCTCTATACAGAAAGCCATATCCCTATACCGTTTTTGGGGATTGGTTCGCCATACTGGAACTATGTCTTTTTTCCTTTCTTTTAGCCACAGCTTGCATTAGGACTTTGCTGTTGCCGGGGCCCTTGGAACGTCTTG
>CAMNGY010000129.1 GCA_946538795.1 uncultured Treponema sp. | reverse complement strand
CTTCCTCATAATCCTGCTTTACGCCATCGCCATAGTAGTACATATAGCCAAGCCAGTCCTGTGCATACATATATCCCTGCTCGGCAGCTTTCCGGTACCACTTTGCGGCTTCTGCAAAGTCTTTCGTTACGCCCTCACCTTCGTAGTACATATAGCCAAGCCATCCCTGTGCTTGTGCCTCTCCCTGCTCGGCAGCTTTCCGGTACCATTTTGCAGCTTCCTCATAATCCTGCTTTACGCCATCGCCATAGTAGTACATATAGCCAAGCCATCCCTGTGCTTGTGCCTCTCCCTGCTCGGCAGCTTTCCGGTACCATTTTGCAGCTTCCGCATAGTCTTTCGTTACCCCCTCGCCTTCGCTGTACAGATTTCCAAGGGAACACTGCGCATACGCATTTCCCTGCTCGGCAGCTTTCCGGCACCACTTCGCTGCTTCCGCATAGTCCTGCTCTACGCCCTTGCCGTCATAGTACATTCTCCCAAGAAGGTGCTGTGCATACGCATTTCCCTGCTCGGCAGCTTTCCGGTACCACTTTGCGGCTTCCGCATAATCTTTCTCTACGTCCTTGCCGAAGTAGTACATAAACCCAAGCTTTCGACACCCATCTCCCTGCTCAGCGGCTTTCCGGTACCATTTTTCGGCTTCCGCATCGTCCCGCTCAACGCCTTCACCTTTTTTGTACATCACCCAAAGCCAAAGTTGCGCGAGCACATATCCCTGCTCGGCAGCTTTTCTGCACCATTTTTCGGCTTCCGCATAGTCCTGTTTTACGCCCTCGCCTTTTTCGTTCATCCTTCCAAGCCAGAACTGTGCCTGGGCATTCCCCTGTTCGGCGGCTTTCCGGTACCATTTTTCGGCTTCCTCATAGTCCTGCTTTACGCCGTCGCCATAGTAGTACATTCCCCCAAGAAGGTACTGTGCATCCACTTCTCCCTGCTCGGCGGCTTTCCGGTACCATTTTTCGGCTTCCGCATAGTCTTGCTTTATGCCCTTGCCGTTATAATACATCCCCCCGAGCTGAAACTGTGCATCCGGCTCTCCCTGGCCGGCACGGCTTGTCAAATCCGCGATATACTCATCCAGACCGAGCAGCTTCCCGCCGCACTCAGGGCATGCCGTGCCGGATTCACATTCCTTCCCGCATTTTGCACAATACAACATAGCCAGATTCTCCTACAGCTTCTTATAGCACACAAAAACAAATGCCAGATAAATATATCGATTTATGCCCCGCCCGGCAAGGGCAACGGAAGCTCCACACGAGCCCCCGCTGGTTGCCAGGGAAGTCAGCTTGCAAGAGCATAATGCTGGCGGATGGCACCGCAGTAATCGTGGAAACGGGCAGGCTCCTTGTAAGACTTATATTTTGCAAGTGCAAGATGTCCGATATAGCTGACACCCTTACTTGCCAAAAGGTATCCTCCTATACTTCCGGCCACACCGCCGATTGCGCCACCAATTGCACCGCCAGCTCCCATGCCTACCGGTCCACCTATTGCAGTTCCTATTGCAGATCCAGCTTGCAGTCCAAGCCATGCCCCTGCTTTTGCACCAAGAATTGCCGCCGCCGTACCCGCTACACCCGCAACGATGTTTATGACACCTTCTGATGTACGGATGTTTCCATGAGATATGTTATATATATTCCTTATCACGTCAATTGCCGTGAGGCCAGCCACCATGAAAACATTTGAAATTTGCATGACACTGCCTGCTGTCGCCCCCAACTCAGCCCAGGTAGCAACGATTCCAAATGTGCCTGTGGCAACACCAAGCCCGTTCGTGATTGTATCGAACACGAAGTCCGCTTTTGTCATTTTACCGTGAACGTAGTCATATATAGCCTTGATTTCACTCCCCGCAGACCAAAGGATAAAGCCCGCCCCTATGACTGTCGTCATTATTTTCAGGGTATTAATCCTAGTGACAATCGCCTCCTCAACAGCTTTAGAATTGCCCTCTGTTGTAAGGAGCTTCATGAAGTTTTCCACTTCCTTTTTTGTGAACGAACCGCTTTCCTTCAAATACGCCTCCAACTTTTTAAGCATTGCATTTCGCCACTTCAACTGTCCCAGCTTCAGGGTCGCTATATCCTTTTCTAGATATGAAAAGTCTACAATCTTTTTCGCATAGCCGAGCTTAATTTTACCGTCAGCATCTTCAGAGGCTTTTCGTTGCGTTATCACAAGACGACCATCTTTATAACTGACTCTGACCACATAGCGCTTGTATCGCCCACTTTCCACGAAACGCTTTGCCTTCTTAAGGTCTTTTATATTTTTATCAAGCGCTTTAGCCTGCTCTTCATATTGCTTACGAATTTTTTCAAGTATTGTATTTACCCGCTTATGTAGTTTTTCAAGTATTGTAGCAGTCCGCTTACTTGTTTTTAACATCTTCCCTAGAGTATCCATCTTCCCTAGAGTGTCCATCTTATTTCGTAATTGAGTAGCTTTTTTGGCCTTCTGTGCAATAGATTGATCCAGGCTGTGCAAAATCCATTTTTTTGAAAGCTGCATTCCATAATTGGTCTGGCCAAGGTGGGCATTCCCCGATTTTACCTCGATCACATGGACATCTGTTACAATGCCCCGCTTGTTGTACTTGAGGGCAAGCCCGTCTATACCGTTATTCCCGTTCTTATAAGTGGCATCGACCCATTCGAGAGATTTACCTCCAGAAAATTCCTTGTATATGTCGCGGGCGACCGCTTCAAACGCAAGCCCACGAGTTCTCTGCCCTGCCTTTGTTGCTTCCAGCAGGTTTGAATCCTTCCTATATTTTGCAGCTTTCAAAGCGTGCCAATCCTGCCAAGAAAGGTATTGAGCCTGCACAAGAGACAGCTGCACAGCGGGAGTATGGAAGCGTATGGCCTCAATCTTTTTTACAGGCTGGCAATGAGCCGCAAGGCACAGAGTAATGAGTCCTACTACTGAAATTAAGTTCTTAAGCGTTTTCATCAAAGCTGGTCCCTGGAAATATCAATTGCCCTTTTTGAAACCTCCAGCTGCTCGTCCTTGTTCAGCTCGTTCCATATCTCGCTGTACACCTGCTGGTATACCATGGATACGGGCGCATACAGGTAGGTTGTCTGGATTTTCTCAAGATTAACAAGAAGCTCCTTGCGCCATTCTGCTTTTTGAGTCTTGTTCCCGCTGAGGTTTTGGAACTCTTTGTTCGCAGATTCAATTTTGTTCAGCGCAGCTTCATTGTATTTCTTTATCTTTTCATCATATTCAGCATTCGATGTTCCCAAGTTTTGTTCCTTGCTTTTAAGCAGGGCGACACAACTGTCAATGTCGGAAAGCACGGCAGTCCTTTCGCTCTCATCTATGTTTCCGGCGGAAAACTTGAGCGAGGCGAGCTGGTTCGCAATGATTTGCAGTGTCGTGCTTGCCATTGAGTCAAACGGCATCTTCTCCAGCTCTCTCCTGCACGAGGACACTGAATCCTTTATCTGCTTTGCAAGGTTATGCTGCGTATTCTTCTGAATCTGCTCCTCATAGGAAGCAAGACCGGACATACATTCGTTGAGCTTTTTCATGAGGGCGGAATTGTCCAGCATCGAGATACTATTTGCATCGTACAGGTGTTGTGCCAGCTGGTTGGCATAAACGGCGTACATCTCCTCTGCAAGGCTCTTGTCCCCATCTTGTATCTGCCGGTACAGACTGTCAGCTTCGTTCATAGTTTCTTCCAGAGTCGCAGCTTCCGTCATGCACGTATAGAGCATCGGGATATATTCGGCAACCGCATCATCATCCTGATACGGCTCCATGTCCTTCAGCAAGTTCTGCAATTCCGCATAGGAAGCCGTTTTCTTTTCCAAAATCGCCTTTGCCTGTGCCGTTATGTCCGAAATGGCCTTGTCGTAGAGCTTATTCTGCTCTTCCACGATGTCATCATATTGGGCCACGACATCGTTCAACCCGCTGTAGGCGGTGTTCGACAGGATGAAGGTCTGCAAGGAATCCACCACAGTTTCGACATCCTTGTCATTCTTGTAGGTGTTCAGTATGGAACAGTAATCTATGGTGGCTTTTGCCTCCATAATCTCTGAAGTAAGCTCCTGCTGTATCCATGGGGCAGTCGTCTGTATGAAATCCGTATACAAGTCAACGGCGGCAGAAAGATTCTCGTCGCTCATATCGCCCTTGAGTTCGGCAACCGCCTGCTTCACGGCATCAAATTCCGCACGACTCTTTTCGGGGACGACAACAGGCAGCACGTCTCCTATCGTTCTATGCAGGAGCGCCGTCTGGCTTTCGATGTTGTTGTTTATGTTCTGTGACAGCTCATTGAATTTTTGTGTAGTAGAACCAATTGATTCCTGCATACCAGCGATGCTTTTGGACATATCGGCAATCGTTGAAGAATTGAGTATTCCAACTCCAATATTGATGATGCTGATTAATATCAGAAAAGCAATCAATCCTGCATGTGACTTTCCGTTGCTTTTTTTCTTAGATTCCTGCCCATTTTCAGAATCCAATGTTTCTGCCATAATAAGAGAGCTCCTTTTGAACCGAATTTTCCACAATCTTTCGTAGTGGGTAGAACAACCAGCGAAAGCACAACTACCATTTTAACTGGTACTATAACACCATTCCACCATTATAGCAAGTAAGAAATCTTCATCTTATACTGATAGGCCATGGAACGTTACCAGCAGGAATTTATAGACAACCTCAAGAAATACAGGAAGAAGCGCGGGCTGTCGCAGGAAAGGCTCGCGGAGCTGTGCAACGTTTCAACGGGAACGATAGGGAACATCGAATGCGGCATTGGCAAGCCCTCGTTTGACCTTCTGGTGACCATGGCAAATGTGCTGGGAATCCACCCAGCACGCCTGCTGCACGATGACGCGGCCAACGACCGTTCAAAGGAACAGTCAGAAGCCGAGCATACACTGCTGATGGAGTTCTACACAAAAATCAGGAAAAACTTCGTACCGGACAACCTGCGCCAGTAGGCCACAGCCTTGTCATGCATGCTCCACACGTTCTCTTATGCGAACGTTACGACCTCGTGCTACGCACGGGTCGCGGATATGTCTGCCACCGTGAGTTCCCGCACCCGGCCGCTATAGAACCTCCGGGAAAACAGGAAAAGCACGCCAGCCTTTACCGGGACGCAACCCGGCGGGATTCCAGCAGCTGTTCCATATAACTCTTGTCGCTCAGGACACGGGCCAGCTCCTCCGTCTGTCCCTTAGCCTGAAGGTCAGCCAGCAAGGCATAGACCGTATCACGTCCGTCCGCGAATCCCTGCTTCTCGCCGTCCGCGAACCCCTGCTTCTCGCCATCCGCGAACCCCTGCTTCTTACCGTCCACAAATCCTTCACGGCGGATCATCTGTATCACGTAGCTCATATTCGCTGTTCCTCCTGCCTGCATGTTTTTCTTTATAATCTCCGGCTCTATGACGTCAAACGTATTGTCAGCCGTCAGGAGCTTCATAAGGGCCAGCCCCTCCTGTATGTGCCTCAGCTGCCTCTCGGTCCCCGTGTAGCGGCTGTGCGTCCGCTCGCAGCGAAGGAACTCCACCACGTCGCGGAAATCGCTTTTAAACGCCCCCACGGTCTCGTCGTCCAGCCACGCACGC
>CAMNGY010000128.1 GCA_946538795.1 uncultured Treponema sp. | reverse complement strand
GCGGTACAGATCGCTGTCAGGCGAAATCAGCTCCGGCTCGACCCAGAGGCCGAACTTCATGCCCCGCGAGTGTATGCCGTCGGCGATATGCCTGAGCCCGTCCGGAAGCTTCTCCTTGTTGACAAACCAGTCGCCGAGCGAGCTATGGTCGTCGTTCCGCTTGCCGAACCAGCCGTCATCCAGAACGAAGAGCTCCATGCCGCAGGAGGCCGCCGTGTCGGCGAGGGCGAAGAGCTTTTCCGCGTTGAAGTCAAAGTATGTCGCCTCCCAGTTGTTTATGACGATCGGCCTCAGCTTGTCCCTCCACTCGCCCCGGCAAAGGTGCCTCCGGTACAGCTCGTGGTAAGTCCGGCTCATACCCCCGAGTCCCTCCTCGCTCCTGACGAGCACGGCCTCGGGCGTGCAGAACTCCTCACCGGGATCGAGCTTCCAGCCGAAGTTGTAGGGGTTGATCCCTATCTGCGCCCGGCAGGTCCCGAACTGGTCCACCTCGGCCCGCGCGATGAAGTTCCCGGAGTAGACCAGGCTGAAGCCGAACACCTCGCCCGAGCTCTCAGTCGCCCCCTCCCCCATCAGGGCCATGAAGGGGTTCTGCTGGTGGCTGCTCATGCCCCTCCGGCTTTCCACCGACTGCATGCCGGGGCAGAGGGCGCGGCTTATCATCCGCCTCTCGCGGGTGTGCGCCCCGGACAGCTGCAGCATCCTGAAGCGGTAGTGCGGGAAGTCCATGCTCGCGCTCATCACCGCGCGGAGGGACACGCTCTCCTTGTCCGACGCGTTGCGGATGCGGGCATGGCGGCAGATTGCGTCGTAATGCTCCCAGACGGTATAGCTCAGCGTCAGCCTGAGCGGGCCCGACGGGTCGGATAGCTCTATCTCCAGCGTGGCCACATCGTCCTCGTCCGCGTAGGTCGCGGGCAGGCCGGGAATCTTTTTCTTGCCCCTTGATATGTCATGGGAAACGTACAGGAATTCCGTACCGTTGGCCCCCGTGGAATCGACGGCCTCCACCGCGGGCGCACGGAAGTCCCCCCTCCCCGTAACCGGGAATTCCTGCTGGCACACGTCCGGAGAAAAATATGCCTTTCCCTCAAAGTCCTCCGGCACGGGCGAAAAACTCGGCCTCTCGGATGACGGCGTGACGCAGGCATCGCTCCAGCCGGGCAGCCGGTGGAACCATCCCCCGTGAAGGACGCGCTTTCCGAAGAGGCGTATGACGTATGTGGACGAAGGGGTCTCAAGCAAAAACACATTTTTCCTGGAATCAAAACGAACTGGCATGATGCATTCCTTTTTTGCGTATGGGTGGCTTTCAGAGATGGCCTGAAGAACGGGGGCCGCCGGAGCGTTTTTCCGGGCAGCCCCCGTAAAGGAGGCTTTTGTCAGATTTTCAGCGGCGGGCTCAGTTGAACAGGGCCTTGACCTCGGCGTTGGCATCCTTGAGTGCGGGCTCGACGGCCTTCTCGCCAAGGAAGATCTGGTCAAAGACCCTCGTCATGATCTGGCCGATCTCGACGGAGTGGTCCACGATCGGGTACAGGAAGGTCCCGTCGGGGGCGACGGCCTCGTCGGTGAAGGCGGAGACATCGTAGCCCTTGGTCTTGTAGGTCGCGAGGGCCTTGTCGACGCCGGACTGGATGGCGGGGAAGACGACCCCGTAAGAACCGATGATTTCCTGAGCGTCGCGGGAAGCGAGGAACTTGACCCATTCCCAGGCCTCGTCCTTGTGCTTGCTGCCCGTCCAGATGGAATCTCCCAGTCCGTTTATCATGCTCTTGCGCCCGGCGGAGCCTTCCGGCAGGCGGGCAAAGCCGACGTCAAAGACACCGTTGGTCTTGTAGGAGCCGATCATCCATGAGCCGTCGAGCACGAGGGCGGACTTCTCCGAGTTGAACACCGCGGCGGTTCCGTTTGAGGTCTCCGTGTAGGGGGTAAGGTATCCGTCGTCCTGCATCTTCTTCATCCACTTGATCGTGCTGATGAAGCGCGGGTCGTCGTAGTGGTAGTTCCAGTCATACAATCCGTCGGTATACATCCATCCGGTGGAGCAGGCGAGGCCGGAGTACTGGGCCTGGCCTCGGTCGTCGCTGTGGGCCAGGACAAGGCCGTACTGGACGACGTTGTTCTTGTCGAACTTGGGGTCCAGGCCGTTGCGCCCCGCGGAGTCCACGGAGAGCCTGCGGATCATCTTCTCGAATGAGCCGCCGTCCGTGTAGTTCCAGTCCAGGTTGTTCAGCTCGTCGTGGCTGATCCCGGCCTTGTCGGTTATGTTCTTGTTGTAGACTATGCAGATGGTGTCCCAGTCCTTGGGAAGACCGTAGGTCTTGCCGTCCTTGGTCTGCCAGAGCTTCTCAAGGTCGTTCATGTAGATGGACAGGTCCACGTTGTCCTTCTTGATGTAGGGGGTCAGGTCAACGAGCTGGTTCTTGTTGGCGAAGTCCAGGTACTTGGCCAGGTGGTCGGTGAAGACGTCGGACGCGGAGCCTCCGATCATCTCGGTCTGGAGCCCCGTCCAGTAGTCGTCCCAGCCGAGCTGGGAAATCTCAATCTTGATGTTGGGGTTCCGCCTGGTGAACTCGTCGGCGGCCGCCTGATAGGCGGGGAGCTGGTTGGAATCCCAAAGCTCGTACTTGATCGTCACGGTCTTTCCGCCGCCGGACGAACCGGAGGCCTTAGCATCCCCTCCCCCGCTCTTGGAGCAGGAAATTCCCGTGACGGCGACCATGGCCGCAAGCGCGGCACCAGCAAAAGCAAATGACTTTTTCATGTTTCACTCCTATCAAAGCATGAACGATATTATATGCAAATCATCCGAGATATACCCCCGGCATCACCAGCAGGGGGCAAACCCTATCAACGGAATCCGCTGAACTGAATAGAGTTGACGATCTTCTTCCCCAGGAAGGCGTAGATGATGAACGCGGGGATAATCGCCAGGACCGTTCCCGCCATCATGCCGCTCCAGTCAGGCTGCCCCTGAGGGGTCTGGGAGCGGAACACGCCGAGCGCGACGGTGAGGGTGCGCAGCTCCTCCTTCCTTCCGACGATCAGCGGCCACATGTAGTCGTTCCAGGTGTTTATCGCTATCGTCACGGCGAGGGTCGTCACGGCCGTCTGCATGAGCGGCATGATTATCATGAAGAAGGTGCGGTACTGGCCCGCCCCGTCTATGTAGGCGGCCTCCTCTATCTCCTTGTTTATGCCCATGAAGAACTGTCTCATGAAGAAGACCGAATAGGGGGTCATAAAGAGCGCGGGCAGGACGATACCCGCATAGGTATTCAGCAGGTTGAGCTTCCTGATGAAGACGAAGTTGGGAATCATCATGACGACACCGGGCACCATCATCGTAGCGAGGATGAGGGCGAACAGCTTGTCCCGGCCGGGGAAGCGGACGCGGGAGAATCCGTAGCCCGCCATGGAGCAGAAGAAGACCTGGCAGACGGTGGTGACGACCGCAATGATCAGCGAGTTCCGCAGGTTCACCAGGAAGTTGACGCTCTGCCCAGAGCCGCCCAGCGCGAGCGACTCCTCCGCACTGACGAATCCCAGGACGCGGACGTAGTTCATGCCGGTAAGGCGGGAGGGTATGAGCCTTGCCGCGTCGCTGTATATGAGCGAGGCGGGCGTGAAGGATGTCCTGATGACCCAGTAGAACGGGAAGAGGGTCACGAAGAGCAGCAGGGCGATGACGAGCCACACAAGGACGCGGACGAAGGTGATGTCCTTCTTCCTGCCGGCGGCCGTGACGTTCTTTACAGCATTGTCATTCATAGCAGCAAACTCCTTTTCCTAGTTGTCGGACTCGTTCGCCCGCATGAACTTCATCTGCACGAAGCTGACGAAGGCAAGAATCACGAAGAGCACGATCGAGGCGGCGGACGCGTAGCCCATCTTGTAGGACTCGAAGCCGTTCTTGTATATGAAGAGGTAGATCGCATATGTCGCGGTGACCGGGCCGCCTTTCGTCGTGACGGCGATCGTGTCATAAATCTGGAAGGAGCCGATGACGGTCGTCACGATGACGAACAGCATGACCGGGCGTATATAAGGAAGGACTACGAAGAAGAACTTCCTGACGGAGCCGCAGCCGTCAATGATGGCCGCCTCCTCTATCTCCTTGGGGACGCTCTGCAGGCCCGCGAAGACGAGCAGGGCGGTGTAGCCCATGTGCCGCCAGATGTTTATGCCGGCGATGGAAGCGAGGGCCGTGCGCACGTCGGTGAGGAAGTTTATTTTCTGCAGACCCAGGCCCACCAGCGCCGCGTCGATTATCCCGACGGGCGGGTCAAGCATCCAGAACCAAAGGAGGCCGACTACGACGTTGGACATGATCCAGGGGGTCAGGAACACGCCGCGGATGAAGCCGGTCGCCTTGGAAGCCTTGTTCATGATGAGGGCGATGATCATGGCGAGCACCGTCTGGAGCGGGATGTTCAGGAGGACGTATGTCACCGTCACTTTCATCGCCGTCCAGAAGTCCTTGTCACTGAAAAGTTTTGCATAATTTTTCAGTCCGACGAACTTAGCCGGGGAGAACAAGTCCCAGTCCGTGAAGCTGAAAATGAAGCCCCGGACGGTCGGCAGCAGGTAGAAGAATGCGAAACCGACAAGACAGGGCAAGACGAAGCTGAAGGAAACAAGGTTCCTCTTTAACGTATTCACCTTCATGATTCTGATTATTGCACGGAATTTTTCAGCTGTCAACAAATATTTTCATAATTATTGTAAATTTTTTCAGTAAAGTTTTCATTCTTCTTTACAAAATGCCCTTCCGATGTTACTATAGAAGCATGACGATTTCCGAGATAGCCAAGGAAGCCGGCGTTTCCGTCGCGACTGTGTCCCGATTCATGAACAACGGGCCGGTGAAAGAAGAGACCCGCAAGAAACTGGAACAGATTGTCCTCAAGCTCAACTACGTGCCCGAATCGTTCACGCGCAGGATAATCAACCAGGATGCGAAGGTTCCGTCGATTGCCATCATCACCCACAGCCTGAGCAACCTCTACTCCAGCGAGTTCACGGAGGTGGTCTCCGACAGCTTCTCCAAACATGGGGGCGTATGCTATACGCTCTGCTGCACGAATGCCGAGGAGGAGTACCGGACGGTTATGGACGTCGTCACCCGCGGAATCACCGGAGCAATCATCCATGACCCGGCGGAAGGCGGCGGCATCCTGGACCTGTACAACCGCCTCAGCCAGAGGATTCCCCTCGTCATAGTCCACTCTTTCCCCGCCGACCTTGAGTTCAACTCAATCACGGTGAACCAGGAGAAGGGGATGCGGGACGCGATGGCATACATGCTGGGTCTGGGGCACAGGCGCATTGCCTACGTGAACGGCGCGGAAGGCTATTCCTTCACGCTCAAGCGGAACATCTGGAAAGAGGAACTTACAAAGGCTGGGGCAACGATTTTCAAGCAGGACGACATCGTCGTAGGAAACGCTGACTTCGGCGCGGGGGTGGAAACAACCCACGAGGCCGTGCTGAAGTACCTGAAGGACGGGAACCGCCCGACCGCGATATTCACGGCGAACGACATAATGGCGCTCGGGGTCATCGCGGCCCTCAACGACATGGGCCTCCGCGTCCCGGACGACGTGTCCCTGATGAGCCACGACAA
>CAMNGY010000127.1 GCA_946538795.1 uncultured Treponema sp. | reverse complement strand
AGCACGCAGTTCGCGATGGTCGCCGAGAACCTTGGAATCCACACGGGCAAGGCCGCCTACATCGAAACCGGTGTCTGGGCAAAGAAAGCCGCCGCCGAGGCCAAGAAGCTGGGCGTACAGGTGGATGTCATTGCCTCCAGCGCGGACAAGGGATACAGCTACATCCCCAAGGTGGAAAAGATTTCAGGCGACTACGACTATGCCTACATCTGCTTCAACAACACGATAATGGGGACCCACTACGAGTATATCCCCGACACCGGCAGCATCCCGCTCGTCGCGGACATCTCCAGCTGCGTCCTTTCCGAGGAGCTTGACGTGAGCAAGTTCGGCCTGCTCTTCGCCGGCGCTCAGAAGAACCTGGCCCCCGCCGGTGTCACGCTCGTCATCATCCGCGATGACCTCATCACCGACACTCCCCGGGCCGGTACCCCGACGATGCTGACCTACAAGACCCATGCCGAGCAGGGCAGCATGTACAATACCCCTCCATGCTACACGATATATGTCCTGGGCAAGGTGCTGGACTGGATCGAGAAGAACGGCGGCGCGGCCGGGATGTACAAGAGGAACGTGGAGAAGGCGAATCTTCTTTACGACTACCTGGACTCCAGCTCCTTCTACCATGCGACCGCGCAGAAGGGCAGCCGCTCTCTGATGAACGTCCCCTTCCTGACCAAGTACTCTACGGGGGCAGCTGATGAGGCGAGCCAGGCCAAAGAGAAGGAGATGAACGACAAGTTCGTCAAGGAAGCGGCCGCGGCGGGCCTTGTGAACCTGAAGGGGCACAGGCTGGTCGGCGGAATGAGGGCATCCATATACAACGCGATGACCTTGGACGGCGTGAAGGCCCTGATCGCCTTCATGGAGAAGTTCGCAAAGGAAAACGCATAGAATCTGCCCGGCCCATGCGGGCCGGCAGTTCAGGACTTACGAGAAAGAGGAATATTATGTATAAGATTCAGACGCTGGACAGGATAAGCGCGAAGGGACTGGACAACTTTCCCCGCGATGACTACGAGATAGCGAGCGAGATCGTCAAGCCGGACGCAATCCTCGTCCGCTCGCACGACATGCTCTCGATGAAGCTGGACGACACCGTGAAGGCCATTGCCCGCGCCGGTGCCGGGGTCAACAACATCCCGGTCAAGGACCTGGGGCAGAAGGGAATCGTCGTGTTCAACACGCCGGGCGCAAACGCCAACGCCGTCAAGGAGCTGGTGGTACTGGCCATCCTGCTCGCAAGCCGCCCCGCAATCTCCGCGAACCGCTGGGTGGACACGCTCAAGGGCAAGGGAGCAGAGATTGCCGGCCTTGCCGAGAAGGGCAAGAAGAACTACATCGGCCAGGAGATAAAGGGCAAGACCCTCGGAGTCATAGGCTTGGGGGCCATCGGTGCGCAGGTTGCCAACATCGCCGTCGAGCTGGGGATGGATGTCATCGGATATGACCCATATCTTTCGATTGACGCGGCCTGGAGCCTGAACCATCAGGTCAAGCACGCGGAGACGCTGGACACACTGCTCGCCAAGTCGGATTACATCACCGTGCACGTTCCCGAAACACCGGACACGAAGGGACTCATCAACACGACGACTATAAAGAACATGAAGGACGGAGTCCGCATCATCAATATAGCCCGCGGAGGCCTCGTGAACAACGAGGACGTGCTTGAGGCCATCAAGTCCGGCAAGGTCGCCGGAATGGTGACGGACTTCGCGGCGGAGGAGCTTCTGGGCAACGAGAAGGTCATCTGCCTGCCCCACCTGGGCGCGTCCACCCCGGAAGCGGAGGAGAACTGCGCGGTCATGGCCGTCAGGGAACTGCGCGATTTCCTGGAAGCGGGGAACATCGAGCATTCCGTCAACTTCCCCCGCACCCGCATGGACTGGGCGGTACAGGCGGGCGGTACCAGGCTCTGCATTTCCAACCAGAACGTCGCGGGCGTTGTGTCCAAGTTCACGTCAGTGCTGGGCGAGGCAAAGTATAACATCGCCAGCATGATAAACCAGAACAAGCAGAACCTTGCCTACAACCTGATTGACGTGGACGGCAGGGTTGACGAGGCGACGATCGAAAAACTCTCCAAGATAGAGGGTGTCATCAGCGTCCGCCCCATCTACAGGTAGATTTTGAGCGGTCAGCCCGGCAGGAACATACTTGAGATAAGAAACCTCTCGGCGGGCTACCGTACTTCCGCCTTTTCCCTCAAAGGGGAAAGGGGCTTCAGCCCCGTGCTCAGCGACATAAACCTGGACATAAAGAGGGACGAATTCTTCGGCATCCTGGGCGGAAGCGGTTCGGGCAAGACCACGCTGGCCAAAGCCGTGCTGGGGCTGCTGCCTCATACGGGCAGCATCTCGCTTGCAGGATCCGTGCAGGCCGTCTTTCAGGACCCGCTGAGCGCGCTGGATCCCCGCCATACGGTGGGCTTCACGGTCGCAGAGCCTCTTGTGGTCCGAAAGAAACTCTCAAGAAGCGAGAGGGAGCGGCTGGTCGATGAAATGCTGGAGAAAGTGGGCCTTGACTCATCATACAAGAAAAGACTCCCCGCCGAGCTTTCGGGCGGACAAAGGCAGAGGGTATGCATCGCCGCCGCCCTCGTGACCGAGCCCAAGCTGCTCGTCGCAGACGAAGCCATCTCCTCGCTTGACGTGAGCGTAGGTGCGCAGATACTGAACCTCTTTTGCGAGCTGCACGAGCAGATGGAATTCGCCATGATGTTCATCACTCACAATCTGGACGTGGCTTACTACCTGTGCTCGCGTGTCGCCGTCATGCACAAGGGCAGGATCGTTGAAAGCGGGGACATTGAGAGGGTATACTCCCATCCACAGGACAGCTACACCCGGCAGCTTTTGGGCCTCATGTGACCTGTGCGGGGCTCAGCCTGCGCCCCGCAACCCCGAACGATGTCCGGCATATCGTCCTGAATGAACATTTACTGCAGTCCGTATACGCATCCACCCCGTTGTAGATATCAGGCTTTCCCGCCACGGGAGTCAGGTCACATGCGATAATCTTTTCATAAAAAGTTCCGGCATACCTTGAGAACGAGTCCATAGTCGCAGAAAAACCCATCCTGTCAACGCTCTTGCTTCTTCCCTTCCTCTCATTTGGCTGGACTATAGTGACAGGGCTTGCTGACTTTATCGAATAGAAGGCGGCAAAGTCCACGTCCGCAGCCTTATACTCTTCCTCGCAAAGCAGCATGTACATAGGCATCTGGAAATCACCAAGGCTGCCGTCTTCCGCCGCTATGCACGATGAAATAGCCGGTGCCTTTCCGCTCTTGTAATCCACTATAGCAAGGTTTCCAAGTCCGTCCTTGAGCATGCAGTCTATCTTGCCCTCATAGACCCAGTTTCCTTTCTCTCCTTCCGCCGTAAGTTTTTTTTCAGCCGCAAAGATTCCCCAGCCACCGAACGAAAGCTTCTTCCCGTCATCCGCCCGGCACATCGAATGCAGGCAGTCCAGCACGGTACGGGCAATAGCATCTTTCTGAACACGGAAACTGAGCTTGGAAAGAATGCTGTCCCTGAAGCTCATGGAATAATCGTCTATGCTCTCGCCGGCAAAAATGCGGAGCTTGTCATAAATCTCGCTCTCATCTTTCCCGAAGCTGCCATCGCTCCCCGTCACGGGAAGTGGCAGGCTGTCCTGCATACGCCAGAGCATAAAGCGCTCAAGAACCTTGTGGTTGATGTTTCCTATATCAAAAGGTCCGGAAAGCTCTGCGGTCAAGCTGTCGTCGTCCAGGCGGAACAGGCGGTTGAAAATCCAGTTCCTCTGGCAAGGAAAAAAGCTTTTCAAGTCACTCTGGGAAATTCTTATTCTGCCGTCATCAGGGTTCCCGCTCTTCCTCATCACGAGCGACAAAAGCTTGTCCTTCACTGCCTGTTCCCCACTATCAGGAAGAGGTTTCCTCCCTTCAAGCCAGCGCAGGGCCTCCTGCTTCATCTTGCCGCTAAAAGGAAATGCCTTCCCTTCCCCGCCGGAAAGGAACCAGTTGCGCTCCCCTGCAAGGAAGTCGTCCTCATCCAAAGATGAGTCGCATTCGACCTGACGAAGGAAGGAGTGTGCAATTGCGAAGCCTGCGAAAGAGTCCTGCGCAAACGAGAAAGCCGGCCCGCTATAGGAGCCAGCGCCAGCAGACGCAGCAGCACCGCTTTCCCCCAAGCCCGCATACAGGCGGATGAACGGGACGGAAGGATTCTCTTTTTTCTCACGATCCAAAAGCCCCAGCTTCTTCCGCTTGGCTGTGCTTAAAAAAGAAAGCCGTTTGACCGGAACCTCAAGATTGGTCTGGCTCGCATCAATGACGAACTGATAGCTGAATGCCGCGCCTGCCGAAAGCCTGTAGGGGTATACGTGAACACCGGCTGACTTGTCCTGAAGGAGATATTTCGTCCCTTTTAACTCTGTCAGGAAGAATTCATAAGGATTCTCCAGAGTAAGTCCCGTCCCCTCCACGTAGTCCTCCCAGACCAGGATGAGCTTCTTCAGTTCTTCCACGCAACGTCCCAGAATCAGGTTCTCGACGGATGAGAAATCTCCCGCATCCAGCATATCCTTCTTGAAAACCATCCACGCAACAAGTATGTTGGCAAAAGAATCCGCCTTGCAGATGGACTCCGTGCCTTTCTTCAGCTCCGTATAAAAGGCAAGCTCGCGCTCATTCCTGTCGCGTGTGGCAGAAAGGGACTCCTCCCAGATATCCTTACCGTCATCATACTGGCATACGCAGTGCATCAGGCAGCCTTCGCGGACAAGGTTCCCTATCAGAACGCGGAATTCCTTTTTCCAGGGGATGTGCGCGTCAAGGAGCAGTGCCCGCACGCTGTCGTAGCTGAAGCGGGATGTATGACAGTCGTAAAGCTTGCCGAACACGGCGGCCGCGCTGGACTTAAGCAGGCTCTCGCCCGCATGTATCACTGTTGGAACGCAATAGCGCTCGGACTCCCGCTCCAAGTATGGACGGTACAAGTCTATGTCGGGAACGCTCAGGCTTATGTCCTGCCAGCGGGCCTTGCCCTCCTTGACGAGCCTCCGCATGAGAAGAAGGGTTCTCCTTAGCTCCATCCTGGAATCAGGGTAGGCATAGCATACGGGCTTCTTATCCTCAAAGCCCTCAGCATCAGAAGCCAGCGGCGGCAGGTGCACGGCAGTTATGTTCCGGGCACTGGCAAAGGCTTCCCCATAGTCGGAGAAATCCTCAAGCAGCTCCGGGTAAATCAGGTAGTAGGCAGCTTTGCCAGTAAAGTCGGGCTCTATCCACGAGGGCTCATAGAGCTTGTGCTCGTCCAGAAAAGCCGAATATTCCCTGTACAAAAACTGCAGGTCCTGGTTTTCAGCGTCAGTGTCCCCGCCTTCGGGGATGCCCGCATCCTTAAGGTATGCCAGGTAGCTCTTGTGCCAGAAGTCGAGCGATGGCAACATGGATGCCATCCAGTCCGTGAAGGAGAGCGCGTCACCGGCATATTCGGGTACGATGAGGGACCGGAACAGCCGCTCCGTCTTGTTGCGGCTTATGAGGTCACGGACAAAAAGCTTGCGCAGAAGTGCGGGAACGGTTCCCTTGCCAGATTCTTTGTCCCTTGACGAGGCGAAGTCTCCCTTGAACTTGTCCCATGCCGTGAATTTGTCGAGCGGGA
>CAMNGY010000126.1 GCA_946538795.1 uncultured Treponema sp. | reverse complement strand
TGTACGGATCAGGAAAGGGCTCTTTACGGAATCCGCGATGCGGAGGTGAGGAACTGCCGCTTTGAGGGGGCCGCCGACGGAGAGTCTGCCCTGAAGGAAGCCTCCGGGATAAAAGTGAGGAGCTGCTTCTTTGACCTCCGCTACCCGCTCTGGCATGTAAGCGGAGGCGACATCCGGGACTGCGTCATGACGGAGCGCTGCCGGGCCGCGCTCTGGTATGACAGGGACATAGTGATTGATGGGTGCCGCATGGACGGCATAAAGGCCCTGCGCGAGTGCGAGAACGTCACGCTGCGGAACACAACGATAAGCTCCCCCGAGCTGCTTTGGAAATGCCGCAATGTCACCGTGAAGGATGTTGACGTCGCGCAGTCCGAATATCCTTTCTTTGAGGTGGACAGGGCCAGAATAAGCGGCCTTAAGCTTACGGGCAAGTATTCCTTCCAGTATGTCAGGGATATTGAGATTTCCGCTTCTCTTCTGGACACGAAGGACGCGTTCTGGCATGCAAAGGACGTGACCGTCAGGGACAGTACGGTGAGCGGCGAGTACCTGGGCTGGTATTCCGAGAACCTGGTCCTCATAAACTGCAGGATTGCCGGGACCCAGCCGTTCTGCTACTGCAAGAACCTGGTGCTTGAGAATTGCACGATGGAAGGCTGTGACCTGGCATTTGAAAGAAGCAGCGTCAGCGCGACCGTGCGCGGCAGGATAGACAGCGTCAAGAACCCCGAGAGCGGCAGGATCGTGGCGGATGCGATAGGCGACATAATCATGGAGCCGGCCTATGCCGATGCCGGCAGGACCGAAATCCTCGCCGGCGCATGAGCGGGCGTCAAGTGCCGCGGACGGTCAAGTGCCGCGGACGGTCAAGTGCCGCGGCACATAAGCCTCGGGCCTCCTCCGTCCGTACTGTAACGCAGGCCGGTCCGCAGCTGGCTGTTGTTTTCCTCCCTTTGTCCTCCTGATAGTATTTTTGTACTTCAAAAAAAAGTATTTTTATATCTTTCGTGCCGGGAAAAGCGCCTTATAATGGAAGTATGGTTCATGATGGCGAGTCAGCCATTCGGTCTGTCCGAAAAAACGATGTGTCCGGACAGTTCTGTTTTCAGCAGGAGGATTGTTTATGAAAAGAATCATGCGTTTCGCGCTGACGGCGTTGCTTGCGTCAGGAATTATGGCGGGCATCACTGGCTGCGGCAAGAAAGAGAGTGCGGCGGCACCCGCAACGGACCCCAATGCACCGGTGAAGCTCACGGTATGGTGCTGGGATCCCGGATTCAACATCTATGCGATGAAGGAAGCCGCCAAGATTTACAACAGGGAAAAGGCCAACGTCACGATCGATATAGTTGAGACTCCCTGGGAGGACCTGCAGCAGAAGCTCATCGCTTCCCTTTCGGCCAATGATCCGTCCTCTCTTCCCGACATCATCCTGTGCCAGGACAACGCGATACTTAAGAACGTGTCCAGCTATCCCAATGCCTTCGTGCCGCTGAACGGCAAGGTAGACCTGTCCCAGTTTGCCCAGTTCAAGGTGGCCTTCGGTGAGGTGAACGGCAAGAACTATTCCGTTCCCTTTGACAATGGTGTTACCGCCACCTTCCTCCGCACCGACATCATCGCGGATGCCGGCCTGAGCGTGGACGACTTCAAGGACATCACGTGGGAGCGCTTCCACGAGCTGGGAAAAATCGTGAAGCAGAAGACAGGCAAGTACATGATTTCCTACGTCGGCAATGACCCCGACTTCGTCATGGTGGCCCTGCAGGGCGCCGGAACATGGTTCTTTGACGAGAGCGGCAAGGTCAACATAGCCAAGAACCCTGCCCTCATCGAGGGCCTCAAGGTTTATGCGGATATGGTTGCCGACGGGACCTGCCTTGCGGTTCCGGACTGGAATGCCTTCGTAGCGTCTGTGAACAACGGACAGGTTGCCTCTTCCATAGACGGAAGCTGGATGGTCGGAATCATCTCCGCTCAGTCTGACCAGAGCGGCAAGTGGGCCATAACGAATACGCCCCGCCTTACTGTTCCTGGCGGCAAGAACAGCTCCAGCCAGGGCGGATCTTCCTGGATGATAATGTCCAATTCCAAGCACCAGGACGTCGCGGCCGACTTCCTTGCCAAGACCTTTGCCGGCAGCAAGGAACTGTATGAGACCATACTCCCCTCTTCCGGGGCTATCTCAACATGGCTTCCTGCCGCCAGTTCCTCCGCTTATGAGAACGGGAACCCCTTCTTTGGCGGACAGAAGATTTACAAGGACTTCCTTACCTATTCCAATGACATACCCCGCGTCAAGTACGGCATCTATAACTACGAGGCCCGTGCCGAGGTGGGAGTCGCTGTCGCGGACATACTGAAAGGTACGAGCGTGGAGGATGCCCTGGCCAAGGCCGAAAAGAACGTGAAGTTCATAATGGGTGAATGAATCTAGCATAGGCAGGCCTTCCATGTTTTTGCGCGGGGGCCTGCCGCTTTAAGGACTGTCTGATGGCAAAGAAAATATCACTGGAGTCTAAATACAGCAGGGCCGGCTGGTGCTTTGTTATGCCAGCCGCAGTCCTTATTTTCGTCCTCAATTTTTATCCTATGGTGCGGGCGTTCTTCCTTTCGCTCCAGTCGGGCGTGGCGAACAACCTGCACTTTACGGGGTTGCGGAACTACATGAGGCTCCTGGAGGATGAGCGCTTCTTGTATTCCGTCCGCAACGTGTTCATCTACCTTATCTTCCAGGTCCCGGCGATGCTTTTCCTGGCCATAGTCCTTGCCAGCATCCTGAATGACAGCAGGCTCAAATGCAGGGGCCTTTTCAGGACGATGGTGTTCCTCCCGTGCGCCACGGCCCTGGTTTCGTCCGCCCTCATATTCAAGTCCATATTCGGAATGGACGGGATAGTGAACCACTGGTGCATTTCGATGGGAATACTCAATGAGCCGAAGAACTGGCTCACTGACCCGGTGTGGGCCAAGATAATAATCATCATCTGCATAACGTGGAGGTGGACGGGCTACAACACCGTGTTCTTCCTTGCCGGCCTGCAGAACATAGATTCCAGCATCTATGAGGCGGCCCGCGTTGACGGGGCTTCCACGATGCAGCAGTTCTTCAAGCTCACCTTGCCCCTGCTTCGTCCTGTCATACTGCTTACTTCGATTATGTCCATAAACGGGACCCTGCAGCTTTTTGACGAGGTGCGCAACATTACTGGGGGTGGTCCCGGCAACGAAACGATAACGATCTCCCAGTACATCTACAACCTTTCGTTCCTGAATAATCCGCAGTTTGGCTACGCGGCAGCCATCTCATACACGATCCTGATTATGGTGGCCGTTCTTTCATTCATCCAGTTCAAGGTAGGAGACAAAAATGACTAGCCATGAGAATAATGCGGGCAGCCGCCTGAACCGGTGTCCGGTATATGAATATGCTTTCATAATCGTGGTGTGCGCCCTTTCCATATTCCCGTTCTACTTCATGATCGTGTCCGCGACCAACAAGAGCACGGATGTGATTGCCGGAAAAATGGTTCCGGGATTGTATCTCTTTGAGAACATAAAGGCTCTGGTTGCCCGCGGAGGTCTTGGCATTTCCCTCTGGAATTCCCTGCGGACCACCACGATCCAGACCGTCCTGAGCATCTTTGTCTGCTCGCTTGCCGGATACGGCTTCCAGGTGTACCGCGACAGGCATAAGGATTTCCTGATGAAAGTCCTGCTGCTTTCCATGATGATTCCGTTTGCGTCCATCATGGTTCCTTTGTTCAAGATGTTCAGCAGCGCGCACCTTCTGAACACGACCTTGGGCTTCGTGCTTCCGTCCGTGTCCACGGCCTTCCTCATTTTCTTTTTCCGCCAGAACTCCCAGTCTTTCCCGCTGGAGACCATACAGGCCGCCCGCATAGACGGACTGAGCGAGTTCCAGATATACCTGCGCGTGTATTTCCCCATAATGTCACCCACGTTCGCGGCGGCGGCCATAGTCACCTTCATGAACGGTTGGAACAACTACATGTGGCCTTTGATCGTGATGCAGTCCCAGAACATGAGGACCATGCCCCTTTTTGTCACGAACCTGACGGCCGGCTATGTCACGGACTACGGCCTTCTCATGCTCAGCGTTTCGATAATGACGCTGCCTACGGTCATCCTCTTCTTTACGCAGCAAAGGCGTTTCGTTGAGGGCGTGACCGGTTCTGTGAAATAGGGGGCAAAATAGGGGCGGAATGGTTTTTCGCGCCTTTTGCCCTGTGCAACTGTGCAAGCGTGCGGCTAGCACGATGACCTGAAAAAAGAATTTGTTCGTGGCCGTGCCGTCCACCTCCGAACGGTGCGGCCCTTTTTTTTAGCGGATTTTGTTCGCCATCTGGATTATCTCAAAGCGGTCCTTCACTTCCAGCTTTGAATAGATGGTGCTGACCCTGTTGCGTACCGTCTGGGCCGAGATGCCCAGCTCCTCAGAAATCTGCGCATTGTCTTTTCCTGTGGCCAGCAGTGCGAATATCTCCCGCTCCCGTTCCGTAAGGGTGTCGAACCAGGGGAAGGTTTTGTCCATGTCCGTGCCTTTCTTTTTCTCAACGTATGTGCTCTGGATGAGTTTCTTTGCTATGCTCGGTGAGATTTGGATCATGCCGGAATTCAGCGCGCGTATGGAAACTATAAGCTCCGTTGGGGATATGTCCTTCAGGAGGTAGCCCGACGCCCCGTTTATGAGGGCTGAGCGGACGGACTCATCCTCGTCGTATGTGGAGAGCATTATTATCTTTATGCCAGGATGCGCGGCCTTGATTTTGGCGACTGCCTCAACCCCGTCCATGACCGGCATGTGCACGTCCATGAGTATTATGTCAGGCTGCTGGGTTTCCACGAAATCGCATGCCTCCTGGCCGTTGGAGCATATTCCTGTTATCTGCACTTCCTCGGCGTAGTTCGTAAGGTAAATCTTCAGGCTTTCCACGAACATCCGCTGATCGTCCACCAAAAGAAGCTTAAGTTTGTCCATGTTCCTGTCCTTCCATAAGAATTTGCATGAGTGGGATTCTCACCTCCAGCTGGAATCCGCCTTCCGCGCTGACCCCTGCCTTGAGCTCGCCCCCGACTGTCCTGAGCCGTTCCTCCATTCCTGAGAACCCGATGCCCTTTACAACCTTGTTGGAGCCGATGCCGTTGTCCTTTACCGTCATGTACAGGAAAGTCCCGTCGTCGCGGAAATAAACGCATACCTGGCTGGCGTGGCCGTGCTTGACGGCATTCGTAAGGCCCTCCTGCATTATGCGGATAAGGATTTTGTTTATGCTCCTGCCGTAGTCGTCCTTTATGTTGCCCCTGTCCAGTATGACTTCCATTCCGGTGACTTTCTGGAATATGCCCTTTATCTGGTTCAGGCTGTCAAGGTTGTTTTCCACCGGGTTCTGTATGTCGCGGATTGCCCTGAGCGTCTGCCGCGTTTCCTGCAGGCCCTGGCTGGCAAGGTTCCTGACTGTCGCAAATATCTCCGTGGTCCTGCCCCAGTCCATTGGCGGGCTGCTTTCGCAGGCCTGCATAAGGCTGATTATGTTCACGAACACGTAGCCGCAGCTGTCGTGCATGTCCCTCGTTATCCGCAGCCTCTCTTCTTCCGCTGCTTCACGCCCCTTGTTCTTCGCATAGTCCTGAAGCTCGTGG